>JAIORE010000108.1 GCA_021108315.1 Candidatus Cloacimonadota bacterium | reverse complement strand
CAGTTATTTTTAAATTTAATCTATTGCTTATGATTATTACTTTTTTGTATTACACCCCTATTAGAAAGTAAGATTTACTTTAAGCAATTGAATACTAAGGAGTAGTTTTAAAACTACTCCTTTTTTTGTTAACAAATTGAATAAGTATAACTGAAAATTTTATCAAAATAATCTTTACAAATTTTATAACTTAAATTTTTTTTCGTCACAGAAAAAGATTGTTTGTTTTAAATATAGATAGTATTTATTAAAACTAGGTAATTATGGAATTAAAAAAATGTCCTATATGTGGTTTCCCAAATGATAAATCAGCTTCTCTTTGCGAAGAGTGTGATCATAAGTTTATAGAATATTTTGATGATGATGAAGAAAGAGAAGTTTATCACAAGGAACACGTTTATTATGAAATAAAAAAGAAAAAAGAAAAAATAGATTCAGATAAAAGAGAATTTAGTTCACTTGTTCATTTATTTGGCTTTTTCCTTGTGAATGTTTTGATCATTCTAAGTCTAATTGGAATTGATAAAAAATGGGGCACTTCTTTTGATATCTATTTAACAAATGCTGTTACCAAAAAAGGGTTTTTGGGATTTGATTCTGCCTGGTTCATTAAGAACTTAGATACAATAAAATATATTTCTGGCTTTACTTTTTTTCAACTTATTTACAATATAATTTTATTCAAACACATTGATAGTAAAAAAGTCCTTATCTTATTTAATGTATTTGTTGTATTGTGTTTAATGGTTGTTGTGATTGTGATGTTTTTATTAAAATAAAATTTTAGCTAAGAAAAGTTCTGTTATAAAACTAAGCATATTTAATTCATTTGTAACCTAATAATAGGCTATTTACAATTCTAAAAACAAATCCCAGAACAGAAGAAATGGCTGTTGAAAATTTCTTCATAATGCGAATACTTTCTCAAAAAAATACTTGCTTCAAAAAACAATTTTTTAAATCTGGCAAATAGAGTTCAAAATAATTGATAATCAGGGAGAAATTATGGGATTAAAGACATTCCCCGGTGGAGTTCATCCTCACGATAATAAAGAATTTTCAAAAAAATCTGCTATAGAAAAATTTCCAATTCCTGCAAAAGTGGTAATACCTTTATCTCAACACATCGGAGCACCTTCTAAGCCAATCGTAAAAGTTGGTGATATTGTCAAAAAAGGTCAGAAGATTAGTGAGGCAGGAGGGTTTGTTTCTATTCCTATGCACGCTTCTATTTCAGGGAAAATCACCAAAATTGCTAAATTTACCCATCCTACCGGAACTTTGCAACCTGCTATCGAAATCACCGGTGATGGTGAAGACAATTCCGTAGATTTTACAAATGATAAAAATTATATGGAAATTTCTGATGATGATATGAAAAAACGCATTTCGGAAGCTGGAGTTTGTGGAATGGGCGGAGCAGGATTTCCCACTCACGTAAAATTATCACCTCCCAAGGGAAAAGATATTGATACAATTATTTTGAACGGAGTAGAATGTGAGCCGTATTTAACTGCTGATTATCGTCTAATGTTAGAAAAAGCGGAAGATATGATCAAAGGTCTCAAAATTCTAATGAAAATTGTAAACGCTTCAAAAGGGATTATTGGTATTGAAGCGAATAAAATGGATGCGATAAAATCAATAAAAAATCTGGTTAAAAATGAGACTAATATCAGTGTTACCGGATTGAAATTGAGATATCCACAAGGTGCAGAAAAACAATTGATTTTTGCTGCTACTGGAAGAAAAGTTCCTAATAAAGGTGGTTTGCCGATGGATGTAAAAGTTGTCGTCCAAAATGTAGGAACTGCTGTTGCTGTTTATGAAGCTGTACACTATCAAAAACCACTTATCGAACGAATTATTACAATTACCGGTAAAATCGTGAAAAAACCTAAAAATCTGATGGCTCCTATCGGAACTTCTTATGGTGAGCTTTTAGAATATTGTGAAGGAACTTCTGAAACTATTGGAAAAGTAATTTCCGGTGGTCCAATGATGGGTTTTGCGATTCCAACTTTGGATACTCCAATGACGAAGGGAAGTTCCGGCTTAGTTTTGTTCAATAAAAAAGAAGCTAAGAAAATGGGCGAAGATACTTGCTTGCGTTGTGCTCGCTGTGTTGATGTTTGTCCGATGGATTTGCTTCCGAGTTTGATAGCCCAAAGTGTTCGCTATGATGATTATAAATTTGCTGAGAAATATGGAGTGATGGATTGCATAAAATGTGGTAGTTGTGCGTATGTGTGTCCTTCAAATATCAAATTGATTCAATGGATTGATATAGGAAAACTAAAGGTGATGGAACAACGGCGAGCTGCAAAATAATGGCAATAAAAAATGTAATTTTCGATCTTGGAAAAGTTCTTATTGATTATGATTTTGATATTTTTTTTGGAGAAATTGGTTATAAGCCGGAAGAACGAAATTTAGATGAAGGACTTGATCCTATTTTAGATTTTGAATCAGGAAAAATAAGTAAAATTGAATTTTTAGAACAAATGAAAGATGTATATAATTTTTCATTATCATTAGAAAAATTTGAGATAATTTGGGCTGAGGTTTTTTCTGAAATGGAAAATATGCTTGCTTTAGCGAGAAAAGTTAGTGAGAATTACAAAGTATTTATTTTTTCAAACACTGATGAAATACATTTTCCATATATCTGGGAAAAATTTCCAAAACTTCATTTTTTCAATGAAAACTTGATGCTTTCCTATGAATTGAATTCTGTAAAGCCAGATAAAGAAATTTATCAAAATGCGATTGAGAAATTTTCGTTAGTTCCAGAAGAATCTATCTTTATTGATGATAGACCGATTAATATAAAAGTCGCTCAGGAATTTGGTTTTGACGGAATTATTCATCGAGATCTTGAAACGACGAACTTGGAATTGAAGAAGAAATTGAAAATATAAAAGATGGAACCACGAATTTACGCGAATTAACACGAATAAAGAAAAAAATAATAGTGAAAATTTTAGGAAACCCCCTTTAATTCCCCCTTATGAAGGGGGACAAAAAAGCCTTCTTTCACAAGGAAGGTGATTGCGAAGCAGTCGGAAGGTTTTTCTCGGTAATTAATAATCTTTTAGTCTGTGTTTTGTCTGTGAAAGTCTGGTGCGTCACGATGCGTTGTATAGTCAGCTGGTGCAAATCCAGTGCGACTAATTTTCCGTTCGGTCGGAAGTGAAAAAGATGGCTACTTCTCAGTAATGAGATGGTCAAAGCTCTTTGAATCGGTAAGTAAGCCGTAGCGAAAGCGAACAGGTTTAGCTTCGTTAAACTATTGCAAT
>JAIORE010000055.1 GCA_021108315.1 Candidatus Cloacimonadota bacterium | reverse complement strand
CGCTTTCAGCGGTTCACATATTTCAAACCTCCAGTTCGACTGGAGGTCATTGATTATACTCCGGTTGATATTATTACTGATTTTGAAAATAATGTTATTGTATCTCTGGGTGTATATGATGATTATAATCGAATAATTAAATACAACCAATTTGGAATTGAGCAATGGATGATTGATACAGTAAAACCAAATGATTTAGCAGTTGATCCTGAAGGTTGTATTTATGTAACAGGTACTATGGATTCTGATTATACAACAATAAAGTACGATCAAGCAGGTACTCAAGAATGGCAAATTCAATACAATGGAGTTGAAAGTCTAAGTGATTATTCTAGTGCAATTAAACTTGATGATACTGGAAATGTTTATATTACTGGTAATTGTGGTTTGGAGGATTATGGTCTTTCTTGTGTTACAATAAAGTATTCTCAATCAATTTTAGCAAATGATGAAAATGTTATCAAAATGAACAATTATCTTTTAAATTATCCAAATCCATTTAATCCCTCAACAACAATAAAATACAACAACGATCAGTGTACAGCATTAAAAATTGAAATTTATAATTTGAAAGGACAAAAAGTAAAAGCTTTTACCAACCTCCCCAATAATAATCTCTTTAATCAACAAATTATTTGGAATGGAACAAATGAAAAAAATCAACCAGTTTCATCGGGAGTATATTTTTATTATTTAAAATCGAATGAAAACAATATAATTTCTACGAATAAGTGTTTATTATTAAAATGATAACTATTGAAAAAGTAATTAGTTAGAGATTAAAAGTTGTGGCTAACAAACGTGTCAGTGCTCTGAATGAAAGAGAATGTGAAAGAGCACCGCACACGCGAACCATTAGCCAACATGTCGCTCCACTCCATGTTGGCTAACGGGCGGCGTGCCACTAAAAAAAGACGAGCAGCGGAGTGAATCGAAACGTCGTCTAAAACTGCGTCCACGGGGACTCGCAATTCTGCACCTCTTTGACCTTGAAATGCTCGTCTTTTATCATCTCACTAATCGCATCATGATTACGGAGTACCGAAATCAAATGCTCATGGCGAGATGACGTGGCACGCCGAACGTTAGGCACAACTTGGATAAAACAAAAGAATAAGAAAAAAATGGAAGTTAAATGAAAATAAGATATTTCTTTTTTTTACTATTAATACTACCAACACTATTATTCGGGAAGAATGAAGCTAATAAAAGTGAAGAACCTGCAATAGAAATATCTCCTTTTGATGCAAATGATATTGTTTTTGATTATGACGAAGAAGGATACTTAGAGTTTGAGGAGTTTACTGAATTAACACCGAGTGAAAGCTTCTTTACTGATTATTTTCCTGAATATAATATGTTAGTCAATAAACATCTTGTTGAGGACAAATTTGGAATGGACAATAGAAATCTTGAGTTTTTATTCATAGAGATACCCTCATTCATTCCTGAAATTGTATTAGGAATGCATAAAAAAGAGGATCAATATTATATCAAAGCTATAATACCAAAAAATAGTATATGGCATTCGATGGATGAGAAGAAATGGTTTTTCAAAAGGAAATTAAAAGTAGCTATTAATGTATTTGAAAAACCTATCTCAAAAAAACTTGCAGATGATTTGAATTTTCTTTGGCAATCTATGCTACTTAGAACTTCTTATCCACCAATAAAAAGAAATCATACTGGAATAATAAGTCTAATGTGTGATGGAACAAGTTATAAATTTGTAAAATGCCTTGATTATGGAAAGATTTCAGGAGAAGCAAATAATCCAGATTTTGGCTCGAAGCCATATTTATTAGCTGAAATTGGCAAGTCTCTTGTAAAGTATGTTCAGGATAATGAATATAAAATTCAAGATTTAATAGTACAAATAAACGAGTTAAAGAATTATTAGAAAATGAAAATGAGAAATATTAATTCCAATTGTAACAAATTAAATAAAATGACAATAGTATAACCCTTATTGTCATTATTTGTTTTAATTGACAAAACAATGAACTATATTGTCATTGTTTCATAAAAATGAGAAGGATTAATAATTATGAAATTAGAAGAATTCAAATCTGGGAATTATACACAAGAATATAAGTATAAAGCTTTTTTACCAAATAGTATTAATACTAACTGGATTTGGGATGATTCAGAAATAAATATGTTATTAGATGGAGCAAATAGAAAACTTGGAGAAATTAATGCGTTTTCTTATCTGATTCCTAATATTGATATGTTTATAAAAATGCACATTGTAAAGGAAGCTAATACATCGAGTAAAATTGAAGGAACTAAAACTGAAATTGATGAAGCAATAATGAAAAAAGAACAACTTGCTCCTGAAAAAAGAGATGATTGGTTAGAGGTGCATCAATACATTGAATCAATGAATAGTGCAATAACGATGTTAGAAAAATTACCGCTATCAAATCGTTTGATTAGAGAAACGCATAAAATATTACTAAAAACCGGTAGAGGTGAAAATAAAACTCCAGGTGAGTTTAGAAAAAGTCAAAATTGGATTGGAGGGAGAAATATTTTAGATGCCAAATTTGTACCTCCGCATAATAGACATTTAAATGATTTAATGAGTGATCTTGAAAAATTTATTAATGACAAAAAAGATAATGTCCCTCATTTAATAAAATTAGCCTTAATACACTATCAATTTGAAACGATTCATCCTTTTTTAGATGGAAATGGAAGAGTTGGGAGGTTGCTAATTACTTTATATCTTATTGATAATGAAATATTAACCAAGCCAGCTTTATATTTATCTGACTATCTTGAGAAGAATCGTGCAAAATATTATCAATATTTAACTGATGCAAGGAATAATAATATTTTGCAATGGATAAAATTTTTTCTAAAAGGAGTTATAACAACTTCAGAAAATACAAAACTAACTTTTATAAAAATAATTGAATTGCAGAAAGAAATGATGGAAAAAAGTCATACTTTAGGTAGTAGATCTGAAAAGATTATCAGAATCGTAAATAAATTTTATGAAAACCCAATTCTGAGTGTAAAAGAATTGGTAAAAATAACAGGAATCCCTGATAAAACTATGAGGTCATTGATAAATGTTATGATTGAGAAAGATATTATAAAAGAAATGACTGGTTATGGTAGAAATAAACTATTTGTATTCGATAAATATTTAAAGTTATTTTGATGAATACAGAAGTGCCTAACACAGCACTCCAAGTTCAGATTGAAAGAAGAGCAAGCAGAACTTGGCAGTGCTCATCCATTAGCCAACATGTCGCTCCACTCCATGTTGGCTAACGTTCGGCGTGCCA
>JAIORE010000218.1 GCA_021108315.1 Candidatus Cloacimonadota bacterium | reverse complement strand
TTTAAATCTATATTTATAATAAAATAGTATTAAAATGAAAATTTACAAGTATCAACTCATCTGCGAACATCTATAGGTACTTATGTTTCACTGCAAAATCACTAACTACCGATAAAATTAGAATAGAGAAAAATGATCAAACTTACCCATAACAGCATTTTCAAAAACATAATGCAAAAAAAAACTTGTAAAAAAATAGACAATTAAGCATTTTGTTAAAGTATTTTTTAATCGGAGGGAATCATGCCAAAGGAACTTTTAGATTATCGAATAAATCGTAAAATTAGGAATACTTTGATCAATATTGCAAATGCACTCAATCAAACAAAAAACCTTTCTGAGCTTTTTGCACATATCAGAAAACATCTTAATGAAATCATTGATACGACAAATTTTTATATTGCTTTATACAATAGCAATACTAATATGTTATCTATGATTTATGAGAAAGATGAAAAAGACAATTTTGAAGATTTTCCACTCAAAGGAACACTTACCGGTTATGTTATTAATACAAAAAAACCATTATTAGCTACCGAAGAATTTCATAAAAAAATGAGAAATAAAGGAGAATTGATCTTACTGGGTTCACCTTCAAAAATCTGGTTAGGGGTTCCTCTAAAAATCGAAGAAGAGATTATTGGAGTGGTTGTGGTTCAAAGTTATACAGATGTTAATCTTTATTCGCATAAAGATATGAAAATACTTCAATTTGTTTCTGGTTTGATAGCTGTGGTCATTGATAGAAAAAGAGCCGAAGACAAGCTAAGAAAATTAAATGAAGAACTTGAAAGTAGAATTATAGAAAGAACAGCAAAATTACAACAATCTTTGGAAACTTTGCAACAAACAAGAGATCAACTTGTTCAATCTGAGAAAATGGCGGCTCTTGGAGATTTGGTAGCTGGAGTTGCTCATGAGATTAATACTCCAGTAGGGATAGGAGTTACAGCTGTTTCACATTTATCAGAAAAGACAAATGAAATTTTAAAACTATATAAAAACAATACAATGAAAAGATCTGATCTTGAAAAATTTCTAGTAGTTTCAGAAGAATCAAGTAATATTATCTTAACCAATCTCATGCATGCTTCCGAAAATATTAGTAGTTTCAAAAAAGTAGCCGTAGATCGTACAAAAGACGAAAAAAGGTTATTCAATATCTATGAATATGTTTCTGATATATTGACCAGTTTGCATCCCAGAATAAAAAAAACAAAGCATAAAATATTATTAGATTGCTCCAAAGATTTAGAAATATATAGCTTCCCTGGAGCATTTTCGCAGGTTATCACAAATTTAGTGATAAATTCTCTAATACATGGATTTAAAACAAAAGAATTTGGAGTGATTAAGATCAAAATAGCTATTGAAGATAAAAAAGTAATAATCCATTTTGAAGATAATGGAATAGGGATTGAAAAAGAGACAATTAAACATATTTTTGAACCATTTTTTACTACAAATAGAATTGAAGGTGGAACCGGACTTGGACTTCATATAATTTACAATATCATTAGTCATAAATTAAATGGAAATATCCAATGTGAAAGTACTTGTGATAAATATTGCCGTTTTAGGATAGAATTCCCAATAAATAAGGTGGATAAAAATGGGAAATAATATTTTTTTTGCAGAAGAGACAGTAATTGAACAAGATGAAATTAAAAAATCTTGGAAAATATTAATAGCAGATGACGAAAAGGATGTTCACACTGTAACCAAAATGGTTTTGCAAGATTTAGAATTTTCTGACAGAAAAATGGAATTTTTAAGTGCTTATAGCGCAAAAGAGACAAAGAAAGTTATCAACGAAAATCCTGATTTGGCTCTTATTTTACTTGATGTAGTGATGGAAGAAGATGATTCTGGTTTGAAGATTGTCAAATTTATCAGAGAAGAAAAAAAGAACAAATTTATTCGAATAATTTTGAGAACAGGACAACCGGGAAAAGCTCCTGAAAAAAGAATTATTATGGATTATGATATAAATGATTATAAAGAAAAAACAGAACTCACCTTTCAAAAATTGTATACAACGATTATTGCTTCACTTCGCTCTTACCAGGATATTCATACGATAGACAAGAGCCGTATTGGTTTGGAAAAAATTGTAAAATCATCATCTTCAATGTTTGAAATGCGTTCTTTGAAAAACTTTGCATTAGGAGTACTTACTCAACTTACTTCTCTTTTAGGATTTGAGGATGATTCTTTGTATTTACATTCTGCAGGGTTCACTGTTACCGAAGAAAAAGGTGAATTTATAATCTTGGCTGGTACAGGAGAATATGTTGATCATGTTGATGAACCTGTAAAAACATTTGTATCAAAGGAAGTTTATGGAAAACTAAACTCAGCTATTAAGAAGAAAGAAACAATTATTGAGAATAAGCTTTATATTGGTTATTTTAAAACTCAGAATGATTCTGTGAACCTTGTAGTTTTGCAAGGAAAGCAAACGATCAATGAAATTGATAAAGAACTTTTGGAGATTTTTTCAACAAATGTTGCAATAGCTTTTGATAATATCTACTTAAATCAAGAATTAGTAGAAACACAAAAAGAGTTGATATTTACTTTGGGAGAAGTTGTAGAATCACGTTCTCATGCTTTGGGAAATCATGTAAAAAGAGTTGCTTCCTATGCGAGTTTATTAGCAAAATATTACGGATTGGCTCCCGAAAAAATTAAACTTATAAAATTAGCTTCTCCAATGCATGATGTTGGTAAAATTGGAATTCCCGATGCAATTTTATATAAACCTGCTAAACTTACCAAAGAGGAATTTGAGATTATCAAATCGCATGCAAAGATTGGACATAGTATTTTAAAGGGTTCTCATAGAAAAATATTGGAAATAGCTTCTTTGATAGCCTTACAACACCATGAAAGATGGGATGGCTTTGGATATCCTAATGGTTTAAAAGGGAAAGAAATAAGTATTTATGCTCGAATTACCGGTTTGGTTGATATCTTTGACGCTCTGCTTCATAAAAGAGTTTATAAAGAAAAATGGGAAGTGGATAAAACTTTAGAGTTTATTAGTGAGCAAAGTGGAAAGCGTTTTGAGCCTGAATTAGTTGAGATTTTCTTAAAAAACATTGATCAATTTTTGGCAATTAAAGAAAAGTATCCTGATTGATTCTAATTTTAGAAATTTCTGAAAGCGTTGAAACAGTTAAGTACTTGATAACCTTATATTAGTCTCACACTTATGTTTTGGGCTAATGAGACGGATTTAAAGAATAGAGACTATTCAAATTAACTGTTTATAACGGATTTTGGGGTTAGAATAATATAATTCTTTACGAAGTAATTCT
>JAIORE010000112.1 GCA_021108315.1 Candidatus Cloacimonadota bacterium | reverse complement strand
CTTTTTTAGTGGCACGCCGAATGTTAGACAACATGGAGTGGAGCGACATGTTGTCTAATGAGCGGTGCTGCCACGTACATCTTGCTTTTCTCTCAATTTGAATGTGGAGCACAATGTTATACCCCAAAATATATAATGCCAAATAACCTGTATTTTTCTATTCAAATAAATATTTAATAGTAGTATAAAATTCGTTAACTTTTCCATTTACAATTTGTAAATACTGTTTAGTGTATTCTTTGCGATCTTCATCATTTAAAAGTTCATTTTTTGTTACAGGGTCTACAAAAATAAAAGTATCAATAACGCCTTTTCTTAAGGCAATCAATTTATCAATTCCTAATTGTAAATGAATGATTGTCTGTTCTGATGCTTTATTTATATGATCAATATTCCCATCTCCAAAATACTTAAATTTAATCTCACAATCTGCATCAAGTGGTGAAATTAATAGGTCATCATCATACCAACTTCCTTTACTATTGCCACAATGTCTAGGTTCACCTTTATCAATTTCTAATTGGCAAGAACATAGCAAATTATTATATTCTAACTGTAATTCAGGATATTTGTTTGTAGCCTTGGGTTTTAAATGTTCAATATGACAATTACCTACAATTAATTCTCTTTCACAGTAACAACAAATGTAGCCTTGTTCTTTTTTTAAAGATTCAATTAATTCATCTTGTATTTTTTTATTTTTACTATGTTTGAATCTTTTCCAATCAGGTTTACCTCTTTGAAACATTTTATCATTTTTTTTCCAATCTATTAAACTTTGAGGTTCATTATTTTTCACAATATATTTCATTTACCTAGAATTTCCCTTCTTTTTATTAGTGCATTTGCTTTTAGAAGCTCTGGCTCAAAACCTTCTATTAAATTATCTAATTCTGCTATCTTAAGTCTTGCGTTAGATAAATCACCATCATTTATTATCTTAAATAATTCTTTTAAACCATTCTTTATTTCAATTGGTCTAGCTTCAACACCTAAGATGTCTTCTAAAAGCCTGTCACTATTTTTCCCATAAGATTCTGTGACCTTAATTACTGATAAATTATTTTTTTCTTGCTTTAATATAAAAATATTCTTTGCTTTTGAATGACTCAAAATTTGTGGTGAATGAGTTGTAATTATGAATTGGCAATTTGGAAAAGTATTGTTTAAGCTTGGAATTACTTTCCTTTGCCAACTAGGGTGCAAATGTAGATCTATTTCATCAATTAGAATAATTCCGTTCCCATTTAAAGGGTTTTTCATTGTTGGATTTGCCATAGACAATCTTCTTGAAATATCACCTATCATAGCAATCATATTCTTTTCCCCATCAGATAGCTGATCTAAACTAATAGTTTTACCTTTTTTTTCCAAAAGCATATGCGGTCTTGGAACTCGTTTTATTCTGATATTAGAATATTCAGGTATGAATTTCTCAATAGTTTTTGTAACAAACATTAAATTCCTGACTTGTCTGTATGGTGCTTCTTTAAATCTTAGATTTTCATTTTGAGTATTTTTTCTAATCAATTCAATAAATACACTAGAGTTGTTAAAAATATCCGATTTGTTGTTAAATGGACTATATTCCCGAAATATTTTTTCAATATTACGTTTTCCCTGAGCACTAAACCACCAGACAATGAGCAAAGTAGAAAATAAAAATAAATCCCAAATAAAATTTAAAAAAACAGCATTTGTATAGGATGAAGAAATATAATTATTTCTTATGAGTTTAAAAATATGGTTTGTTACTTTCTCAAAAAAGATCATATCAAAATTTGAAGAAGTCATTTTACTAATTCTACTTGTATCCAATAATTTACCTAGTTGATATAGTAAATAATCCAAATCTCTGAATGTTTCTGGTATACTTTTTTCATCAAAATATTCGAGATCAATATGTTCAACCACATACATAAATTCTCTAAATAAAAAAGTAGGTTCTTCAAAAATGTAATCTTCAAATTCTAATTTTTGTTTAAAATCATTAAATTCTTCATTTTGTTCATTATTAGGAAAAATACTAAATATTTTTAAAACTCTTTTTTTTATCCAATTTTTATGTTGAATCATCCATTTTGTTCTTGAACTAGATTGTTCATTTAAAATATCATCCTGTAACTTAAACCATTCAAAAAATGATTGGAAATTAGCTTTACTACCTAACGCATTATTATAAATATCTAAGTCATAAATATTTGTTTTACCTTTCATTGCAGGTAAAATACCTTCTGTCACTCTATTTATAGAGTAATATACAATCATAGGTAGATTTTTACTATGTTGATATTTTTCTTGAAAAATTGAAGCTAATTCACTAAGTTCCCTCAATTGTGATTTTTCTTCACTAGGAAATCCTTTTACGGACTTGATAAGTTTCCATTTAAATATGTTATGGTTTTCATTTACTTTTAAAGTCAAAGTAGATTGTTGTGTTTCATTTTTAATACTTGATTCTAGAATATGTCTTCCTGATACATTTTCTCTCTGAATCCTGTTTACAAGCCAAGATAGACAAATCGCTATTGCATCAAGAACAGTAGATTTCCCAGAGCCATTAATACCTACAAAAATATTTAAATCTGATAGTAAATCAATTTTTAGATTCTTTATACTTCTAAAATTTTTAAATTCTATATTTTCAATTTTCAATTTTTCCTCCAATGTTTTATATTTTGTAAACATTGCTTAGAGCTTTATTTTCTCAGGAATTATACTTTATTTTTTCTCTTAATCCAATTACATCGTGCTAATACTATACACATTACATTAAAACAAAAGAAAGTAGTGATTCAATTAGTCAAGTGATTTCATTCATTTTTGTTTAATCCATATAATTTGCAAAATAAATAAATCACACATATATGAAATAATTTTTGAAAAAATTCAGTTAAAAATATTGGGGGATAATGGATGACAGCTGCTACGCTCTTTCACTTTCTCTTCTTGCTTGGCTGTAGAGCTGTGTGTTACGTGCATTTAATTATTCACAAACAAAGCAATTACGACCAACGTTGCGATTGAAAACAGCGTCAAGTTTAACTAATTCAGAACCCTCGAATAATTCAATCACCAAAAAAGAAACACACAAAATATAAGGCAAGATTTAATTGAACTTTGCATTAATAAATATTCTCTAATTTTAAAAACGACAGCTGTTTCTTTTTAAAAAACCTAAAGTTCTCTTTTAAATACGAAGCAGTTAGCTTAACTTCCGATTAAATATTACGTTAATTCTACAAGATTAAAAAAACAGAAAAAGTTTGAGCGAGCTGGGTAATTTTTTCCTCTTTTTGAAACCAGAATTTTGAAACATTTTATTTTCCTGTTACTTTGATAGAAATTATGAAAATTGCTTTT
>JAIORE010000307.1 GCA_021108315.1 Candidatus Cloacimonadota bacterium | reverse complement strand
CCGTGTGCGGGAAAACCGCTTGCACGGTTTGACGAGGGGGATAGGTAGAAGGATGATTTCAAAGAATAAACCAGCGAAATCTGGGAGAACAACTAGTTAAATTTATATGGAATATCTGGAAACCTGTCTCTACTCTACTGGTTAATTCTCCTTTCTCTTTTTTAATTTGTTTTGTTTGTTTTGCTCGTTACCAAATATTTTTTTCTTTTTTAATACACCTATAGGAAAGCATAGACTTTATGAAAAATAAAATTATCTTTGAAGGATACTTAAATATCACACATAATCGAACACCTATTCTTTGGACGATTCCTTTTGATAAAAACAGGGATTATTATCAATTTCCCAAACATCTGATTTCTAAATATCATTTGAAAAGCGGTGTCAGAGTAAAATGTGAAATCGAGAATAGAAAAGTTGCTAAGATTATTTCGGTTTGCAACCTTAAGCCAGAAGATTTTGCATCAAGAAAAGATTTCAATAAACTACTTGCAGTAAATCCAGCTGATAAGTTTGATTTTGGTTCTTCAGATTCTGCTTCATTAAAAATTCTTGATCTGATAGCTCCGATTGGCAAAGGAACTCGAGCACTCATCGTCTCTCCTCCTCGATCCGGAAAAACAATGCTCTTGGAAGCTATTGCCAACGATCTACATCGTATTGATCCAAATCAAAAAGTTATCATTCTTCTCATTGACGAACGCCCGGAAGAGGTTACTTCATTTATCAGAAATACAAAAGCAGATGTTTTTCATAGTTCTTTGGATAAAGGAACTTCTTCGCATATTGCACTTTCCAGCTTCCTTTTGAACCATATACGAACAGAGATTGAATGTGGGAATGACATCGTGATACTGATTGATAGCCTTACCAGAATGGGAAGAGCTTATAATGCCAGCGATCGAGGTTCTAATAATCGAACAATGTCCGGTGGGTTATCTTCCGGTGCTTTGGAACTTCCTCGCAAATTGTTTGGGATGGCAAGAAATATTGAGAATGGTGGTTCTTGCACAATTATTGCGACAATTTTAAAGGATACCGGTTCACGTATGGATGAGGTTATTTTTCAGGAATTTAAAGGTACTGGAAATTGCGAAATAATTTTAGATCGTGATATCGCTGATGAACGTGTATTTCCGGCTATTAATATCAGGGAAAGTGGAACTCGAAAAGAGGAATTACTTCGCCTTTGGGAAGAGATCGAAAAAATAAATGTGATAAGAAGAAAGTTACTCCAAATTAATAAAGCTGAAGCAATTATAAACCTAAAACAGATGATAAATCAAAATTAATCTAATCTTTAACTCTTACAAAAACCATAAATTATATGGACTCGGTATTAAGCTTGAAGAAATTTAAATCTGATTGATAGATTATTTAGGCAAAACTTATTAAATTATAAAATTAAATCGAGGTTATTATGAACCAGAATTTTTCACATTTCAATTTATCCTTAAATGCAATTAAAGCTATTGAGAAAAAAGGATTTACAACACCTACTTTCATTCAGAATGAAATTATTCCTCTCATATTGGATGGGAAAAAAGATCTACTCGTTCAAGCACAAACAGGTACAGGAAAAACTGCAGCTTTTGCAATCCCTTTAATTGAAAAAATTGTCGAAAAAAAGCCTAATCAAGTTCTAATAATGGCTCCCACGAGGGAACTGGTAATTCAATTATCAAAAGAGATTTATTCATTTTGTGGACGAAAAAGAATCAAAATTGCTCTTTTATATGGCGGGCAATCTTTCGATTCTCAAGTAAAACGTTTGAAACAAGGAGCAGAAATTGTAATTGGAACTCCCGGAAGAACTTGGGATCATATAAATCGTAGATCATATAAAACAAATAGAATTGACTATTTAATTTTTGATGAAGTTGATGAGATGATGAAAGCCGGTTTTGCCAATGATATTGAAGAAATTCTAAAGAATTCAAATAGAAATCGTAAAACTTTTTTCTTCTCTGCAACTATCCCTGAAAAAATAAGTAGATTGGCAAAAGTCTATACAAAAAAACTGGAAATAATAAACACCAGTAAAAAAGAGATTACGACTCAACTTACAAAACAAGTATATTTTGAGATGTTTTCTCATGATAAATTCAAAGTATTAAAAGCAATCTTAGCCTACGAACAGGGGTTTTATGGCATTATCTTTTGCAAAACCAAATTAAAAGCCGGACATCTGGGCAGAAGATTGGCAAAATTAGGCTATTCTGCTGATGGTATTCACGGAGATCTTGCTCAAGATGTGAGAGAACAAATTATTGGAAAATTCCGACAACAGAAAATTTCAATTTTAACAGCTACAGATGTTGCGGCACGAGGTTTAGATATTCCAAATTTAACTCATATTATAAACTATTCTTTACCTCAAACCCCTGAAGTTTATGTTCATAGAATCGGTAGAACTGGTAGAGCCGGAAAAGAAGGAACTGCCATTACATTCATAACTCCGGAAGATGACGGTAGATTTTTTAAGATAAAGAAAACTATCAAACAAAATATTCATAAATTGGAAATTGAAGATTTAAAGATTAAAGAAAGAGAAGAAGAGGAAACTTTAAAACCGATTGAGCAAAAAAAGACATCCAGATTATTTATCGCTTTAGGCACAAAAAATAGTATAACAAAACAGAAATTGCTTGATTTTTTGTATAAAAATACAGAGATTCCGGCAAATAGAATCAATGATGTTCTCGTTGCTGAAACCTTTTCATTTATCACGACATCCTATGAAGATGCTGAGAAAATTATAGAAGTATTCAAAGATAAAAAGAACGGCAAAAGAAAAATGGTTGAATTGGCTAAGCCAAAATCAGAAAAAACTAAAAGATAAAACCACGAACCGAAGCAAATAAAAAGTGACACCCTTGACTGCATAGTGTAAAAACGATATCACTTTTCTATAACTCCTATTTATATTATAATTTAACTCGCTTTATCATCGTTTTTTCAAAACTTCCTTTTTACAGCTTTATGCGTCAAACAATTTCTAGTTTGCTTACACTTTCTCAGGACATTTAGGGATGATAGTTGGATGGGTTTCACCTTTAACTCTTTATTTTATAAATAACTTATCTGTTTGTGGATTTAGAAAAGAGCATTTAACTCTACCGTTTTTACGTTTTTACGCTTTTTCACTCTCTGCAAAAACAGTTTTTTACCGTTAAAACGAAAAAACGATTAAAAAATACGATTTTGAATTAATCTCCCTGATACTCGTAAGCACCCATATCATAAAACTCATAAAATCCATCTCCAGTATTTTCTGTGTTTGGATCATCATATCTTGGATTTCCATCAATGTCTTCCGTAGGAGTATTATTACTATAGATGTTCGCAGATGAATTGATACTTGTAAATTTTCATTTTAATACTATTTTATTATAAATATAGATTTAAA
>JAIORE010000403.1 GCA_021108315.1 Candidatus Cloacimonadota bacterium | reverse complement strand
AAAAAACCAAAACTGAATCTAAATCTAAAATGGAGTGAATGTTTTGAAAAAATACAGGCGGTTATCTAATATATTAGGAAAAAGTTATCCCGAACTCAGGTTAAATTAATAAAAAAATTTATGAACATTAATCTTGGTTCAGATTTTTTTTCGGTATTGTAATGCTAAATTCACTTCCTTTCCCTTCTTCGCTTTGAACTAAAATTTCCCCTCCATTTTTTTCAGTAAACTCTTTGCAAAGAACAAGCCCTAATCCAGTTCCTTTTTCATCAGCTGTTCCAAAAGTAGAAAATGATGTTTCGATATTAAATATTTTTTTTAAACCAATTTTTGAAATACCTACTCCAGAATCTATAATTGAAACTTTATAGAAATTTTTATTAAAATCAATTACTTTAATTGTAACACTACAATTTTCTTCTGTAAACTTAAGAGCATTGTTCACCAAATTTCTAATAGTAGTTTCTGCCATAAAAGAATCAGCGAAAACAATTTTATTTTCTTGAGAAACCATATCAAATTTAATATTTTTTTGTTGAGCTTTTTGTTCATATAATTGGTAAATTTTAGCGATTAGATAATGAAGATCAAAGTCAAATGGAGTATATTTCATTGAGCCTGATTGTATTCTGGACCAATGCAACAGATTTTCAAGTAAGGCATAAGCACTTTTCATACTTCGATCCAATTCATCAATTAATTTACCTGTTTTTTCTTTTGTAAGATTTTCATGGTATTTTTGCATGATATTTACAAAGGCAGACATTGTCGCAAAAGGAGTTTTTAGATCGTGGGCAATTATAGAAAAGAATTTATCCTTAGATGAATTTACTTTCTTCAGTTCATTGATCAATTCTTTTGTTTTCTCTTCAGATATGCGTTTTTCAGTGATATCTTCAGATACTTTCACATAATGAGTTGTTTCACCTTGCTCATTTAGCACTGGTGATATTGTTGCATATTCGCAGAAATCTGTTCCATCTTTATTAGTTTTGTGAAATTCACCTTTCCATTTTTTCCCAGAAGTTATCTGTTTATCAATTTCTTCATAAGAATCACTTCCTGTAAAAATTGAGGAAAATATTTTCGTGGTTTTACCAACTATCTCAGTTTTATCTAATCCGTATACTTCCATAAATTTTGGGTTAACATAATTAAAAACACCATTCCTATCAAAAATTGCAATAATTGTAGATGTATTTTCAAAAGCTCGTTGTAATAATCGAGATAGCTCTTCTGCTTTTTTTATATCAGTGATATCTTTGATATGCAATAAAATCTGTTTTTCACTTTTACTATCTAATATCACATTTGAATTAATTTCTAACTCTTTTATCCTGTTTTTTCTATTAATTACTTGAAGTTGAAAATTTTCCGTAATGAATTCGTTAGTTTGAGTATTTGAATAATGATTTTTAAAATTGAACCAGCAATCATCATCTATCAATTCTTTGACATTTTTATTAACAGGCTCATCTTCATAATCAAATATCACTCCAATTTTATTATTAGCATAAATTATATCAAAATCACTATTAATAATCATTATACCTTCATGTGAATTCTCAAGAATTGAATGATATAGATTTTCACTTTTTTTAAGTATATCTTCTGAATATACTCTCTTTTTTATTTCACGTTTTAATTTTACATTTTTTAGTTGGAATTTACGAACTTCTCTAACATTCTGCTCTGTTTTGAACTTAACTTGCATTTCTGAGATTTGTTTATTTTTTTCAATATCAAAAATTTCTCTTTCTGTTTTATAGTATTTCTTAAAATATTTAAGGGAAGTCTTATAGTCCCCTTTTTCATCAAATAGATTAGCAAGATATTCATATGTAATCATCTCTAATCTAATAGCTTTAATTTCTTTTATAATATCTAAACTTTTGAGAAGTAATTTTTCGGATTTTATGAAATCTTTTGTATAAATAAGAATGTATCCCATATTCAACAAAGCCCTTGCAATACCATTTTTATCATCAAGTTCCGACATCAAAGAGTGTGCTTTTTCTGTATAACTATAAGCTTTATCGAAATTATTTTTTGATAAGTAAATTACTCCAATGTTTTGATATGAATTTGCCAAAGCTTTTTTATCAGCAATTCTTTTTTTAATTTCCAAAGATTTTAAATAGTAATCCAAAGCTTTATTAATATTGTTGTGACTACGGTAAATAATACCGATATTGTTATAAAGATTTGCTATCATGGTTTCATCATTATGTTTTTTAGAAATAATAAGAGCTTTTTGATAGTTTTCTAGTGCTTTATCAGAGTTTCGTTGTTCCCAATAAGTTATTCCCAGAGAATTCAATGCAAACACTATTCCCTTATCATCAGACAATTGATCAAAAATAGTATGAGATTGATAATGAAAAGTTAGAGATTCTTCATATTTACCTAATCTACGAAATATATTTCCCATATTGATAAATGCTTTTGCTTTACCTGATGGATTATTTTGTTCACCAAACAATTTTATGGATTGTTCAATATAATTTTTTGCCTTTTCAAAATCTGATTTTAAGTAGTAATAGATACCAATAATTCTATTACTTTCCGCAATTCCATCAATATAATTCAGTTTTTCTGAAAAGGATAAACTTTTTTTACCAAATTCAAGAGTCTTAGTTGGATTAATTTTTGAATACAACAATGCCAATTTATTCATATTTTGAACTTTTTCTTTACCTGAAGTTGTATCAATTTTCTGAATTAGTTTATTAATATTTTCCATAACCTCATCTTCTAATAAAATTTTATCAATAAAATAAGATATAGATAATACTGACAAGCATTTTTTATTCTGGCTTTTTAATTATGGTTTATCTTTAACAAACCTATAAAATTCTGAAAGAAAAAATGATTTAATTGACATAATCTGAACTCAAAATTTATTATTAATTGCGTTTAGAAATCTGTTAAATAAAACATCCAAAGGAGAATTATATGATTTTCAGAAAAACAATTTTTATTTTTATTATTTTACTGATCAATTTTGCATTTGCTGAAATTGATTTTTATCAATTAGAATCTGAAGGTTATGTACGAAACCCAAAATTCACAGATAATGGCTATATTTTTACAGATAATTTATCAAATACATTGTATAAAAAAAATGGCAATAAAGTATCTATACTTTTAAGTGCTCCGGGTTGTGGAAGATATATTTCTCTTTCTACAGATAAAAGACTAACATTTCTCAGTTCGTTTATTCTATCTAAGTTATTGGAAAGATTAATGATATGATTTGCGAAAGTACATTTTTTTATAAACTATGATGATCTGTTTATTTTTCTCAATGAACTCATCCTGCTGTCCTTCTCTTAATTTCAAGAGAAGGAACAAAAGAAAAGCAAGAAGAAAAAAACTGAAGTCATCCCTCGCTTTAGATAAAGAGAGGGACTGAGGGTGAGTTTGAAGAA
>JAIORE010000261.1 GCA_021108315.1 Candidatus Cloacimonadota bacterium | reverse complement strand
AATTGTTCCATCTTCTATCATATCAACAGAAAAATCGTAAGTACAATTATCAAATTCACTTTGCCATAACGGATAAAAATAATCAGGATATAATGCACAACGCTCATTATTACAATCCCAGCTAACAAAAGAATTTTCAGTAGCCGAGGAAACTTTCATTCGTCCGGTAATAGCAGAAGCATCAGAGCCTTGCCATAAAAGTTGAATTTGATCTCTATTTTCGATGATTGAAGGACTAACCGGATTAAGTTCTTCTTCTTTTTCAATTGTAATAATTTGGTAGCCTTTTTCCATATCAATAATGGTTTTTTGCATTTGAACAGCAAATCCATTGTTAATAAGCACAAAAAACATAGTTATAAATATAAATAATAAATTATTTCTCATTTTTTTCTCCTTATTTTCTTTTATTTGGAGTAAAATAACCGTGTTGCTTTTTTTTGAGTTGCTTTCAACTCATCTAAGATAAATGACTTTGTCATTTTACATTAACACTGTTAATGTACTCCAAAGCTACTTCATCAAGACCTGTCCTATGATATGCGAAGCTTATTTCATTAGGATCATTTTCTTTGTTAATGATAAATCACCTACTTTAATTTTGTATAAATAAATTCCTGAACTTACCTTATTTCCGTTATCATCTTTTCCATCCCATATAATTGAAGATTGATTATTTAATATTGAATATTGTCGGATTTTCTGAGCTTTCAAGTTATAAATTATTAGTTCTGTGTTCTCTGTGTTCTCTGTAGTTAAAGAAAACGAGATTGTCGTAGAAGGATTGAACGGGTTTGGGTAATTATGCGATTTGATAAAATTGAGATTTTCAGTAATTTGATCATCTTCAGAAAAAGTTGAAGATACTATAAATATTCCATCTTCAGTAATAGATTCAGGTAAACCTTCATTGAAAATAAAGCTCTCAAAATGTAGCACCGTTTCATCTCCATTCTGAGCATTTTCCGATACAATAAATTCAAGGTTTGCAATTGTTCCACCATGAACGACAATATCATCTCCGGAAAGTGTGACAGAAAGTTGATTTCCATTTTGAGAGTATTCACAATTCCAATCGGTTTCTGCTAAGATAGTATTTTCCAAACTTACATTAATTTCTGTAAGAAGTTCAGTATCATAAATTAATGCAAATGAAATCAAATCTGTACCGGTTGCAGCCAAGTCTGTAATATTTATTGGAATTGTAACAGCATTAGCCGGCTCAGCTTCAATTGAATCAGCAGAACAAATGACAGGAGCATAATCTATCATCATATATATTTCCATAGAACGCAAATATGCAATATAGAGATTACCATTCTCATCATAAGCTGATTCTGCCCAATAATTTCCTGAATTTCCAGCAATCATTTCTTCCGGTTCAAACTCGGTTCCATTCCATTTTGCAGAATAGAGATAACGTTCATTATTCTCTAATTTTCCATCCCAAATAACTGTAGGAAATCCGGTAGCGGGATCAAAAACAATTGAAGGATATTTATCGTAAAAGTCATCGGGTGTATTAAGCATTTCCGGAGTAGTCCAGTTATCATTTATAAATCTTGAGAAGAAAATTTCCGATTTTCTACCGCACCAATAACCTTCATCATCATCTTTTTCCATATATTTGCACCAAACAACCCAAGGTGTTCCATCCGGTGCAATTGCAATTTGTGGTCTGGCAATCATTTTATCATCAGGAATTCCGATACATTGACCTGCCGAAAAAACATTTCCTTCTAACTTTGAATAATAAACTTCACCTGCCGGAGCACCAATATTATCAATCAATCCTTCATGCCAAACTATCCAAGGATTTCCTTCATTATCTACATCAACAATTGGACTACGGGAATCTATCTCAGATGTGTCATCTAATTGCCAATAACCTGTCCAGCCCTCATCATAAACTCTACCAATTATTCGACCGGGAATACCTTCATAAAATCCCCATAATTTTCCTGATGATTCATCACAAGCAACATCTGTTTCACCCAAACTATATTCATCTACAATTTCTACTTCCCAATCAAAACCATTCCATTGTGAAGCTCTGATACTAAAATTTTGATCATTTTCCAAATAAGGCCATAAAGCCCAAGGATTACCATCAGTATTGGTACAGGAACCGATAGAAGTTCCATAATTACCAATTTCATCATTAATTATACCTTCATCAGAAAAAATTCCGTTTTCTAATTTTTTGTAAGCATAACCTATACCCTGATCTTCATTACCATACCAGAAAAACCAGGGACATTCGTTACCATCAATGGTTAAATCAACGCAATTATCAAATTGATTATCAGGATCGTTCACTTGAAATTCTTCGGACCATTCTCCAAAGAGTAATATAGGTAAAAGTATCAAAAAAATAAAGAATGTTTTCATTTCTCCTCCGTACTATATTTATTATATTTTATTTTTAATTCTTCTAAGCTGGTTGATTCATTCCAATAGCTATCAAACACCCGTATAAATGCTTTTGCAAAATCGGGATGCTCAATGATAATTGTAGATAAACTTGGTTTAAGGGTGATTCTATCTCTTAAAGCAAACATAACGGTTTTATTATCGAAAATTACTAATTTCAAAGGTAACTCATAAGAAACCCTTATATTTTCACCCGCGGATTCGACTTTTTTTATTTTATCACAAAATTCTTTTCTTTTACCTTCTTCCATTTCATAAATTGCTTTAATTTGAACATCTCTTTTTAAGGCATTGAAAGCCTCTTTATTGTCATCCACATACATAGAAAATGGTGGTTTACTAAATAGTAAAATTTCCGATTTTGTCTCTTTTTCCAATTCACTATATTTTTTATTGATCTGATTTTTATCTTTTATAAAATGAATGTATTCCAATGGATCGTTATTATCAATATTTTTATTATAAATTGATGCCATATCTTTAAAAAAGTTTTCGGTTTTAGTTTTCTTTTCTGCGAGTTGTTTTTCATATTGTTTTATCAAATTTACTGAAACAAATTTAGGGTCTATTGCACTGTATTTTTTTATTTTTCCATTAATTTCCTTGCATAATCCCTTTGCTTCTAATCTCTTAATTATTTCATATAATTTGGGTCTTGGTACTTTGGAAGCTTTAGCTATTTCAGCTACAGTCATATTGCTTTTCATCATCAATGTTAAATATGTTTTTGCTTCATTTTCAGAAAATCCAAGAGTTATTAATTCTTGAATATTTTTTTGTATTAACTCCATTTTATTCCTCTTTACTTAAGTTTTTTAATAAATATTTTTCTGTTACTACGACTTGTGGTAACAAATAAAATTGAAGAGTATTTTGTCAATATAAAATATCATTAATGAGTCAGTTGATTTATTGAGACTGTTCACCTCTCATCCCACCTTTTTCAATAAGTTAGCTGCTATAGCTTTGGTAATATTGCACA
>JAIORE010000192.1 GCA_021108315.1 Candidatus Cloacimonadota bacterium | reverse complement strand
TAGTATTAAAATGAAAATTTACAAGTATCAATTCATCTGCGAACATCTATAATAGAGAAATTCCTCAATCATTATCATTAGCCCAATTAAAAAATCACTTCATTTAGAGACAACATACTATTCTTTAAAATAGCCTTTGGGACGCACATTATTATTGGATAGTATAAATTTCTTAACAGTCAAAATTATTATAGACACAAAAAACTAATATCAGAAATTGACTTTAAATTATTATTTAGGATGAGATAAAATGAAGAAAATCTTGCTTGTTTTGTTGATTTTACCGATTTTTTTAGTTGCAAAAATTGAAGAAAATCAAAAAAGAATAGAGTACAACGGTCAAACTACAATTATAGAATTATCACAAAAACTTGAAATTCCATTAAAGAAACTTAAAGACTGTTTAGGTGTAGAGCAAAATATTGCTCATGATTCAATCCTTAAAGAACTAAAAATAGATGAAAATGCAATTCAAAAAGCAATTTCAGAATATGATAAAGTAAAAATCAAATATTTCTCCTCAATAATGATAACCGGAATGCTAATTGTTTTCTTAAGCTTAGTAATCATAGGTGGAATAATAAATCTTCTCAAACATCTGGAGTTAATAGAAAAATATAAAAATAGGCTGAAAACAACGAAAGAATCAAAAAAAGAAAGTGTTATTCAAACAGAATCACAATTAAGTAAAAATTCGATAATTGCCGCGATGACTGCGGTTTTTCTCTATGAAAAAGATGTTCAAGAACAAGATAAAATGATTTTAACGTTGAAAAAAGCTCCCACAAGTTACTGGAAAGTATCACGAGTTTTACCAAATCAAGAATTTTTTAAGTCAAAGAGGTAATGATGAAAACTTATAAAATGAATATTAACGGTGAAAAATATACTACAAAAATCAAAGAATATAAAGGTAGTGAAGTAATTGTAGAGGTAAACGGAATAGATTTTTTAGTTGAGATTGAAACTGAAAAACGAAAAGAAATTCAATTGGTACGTTCCCCAAAAACAAAACCTCAAACAAAAATAAGTAATCCAAGATCAACAAAAATAGCAAGTGCCAGTTCATTAACTGCTCCTATTCCCGGAACTATTATCTCAATCAATGTAAATATTGGTGATGATGTTCAAGAGGGTGATACTGTGCTAATATTGGAAGCGATGAAGATGGAAACAGAAATTGCAGCCCCAAAATCTGGAAAGATCAAAGAAATATTTGTCAAAGAAGGTGCTCCTGTGATGGAAGGTGAAGCATTATTGGATATTGAGGAATAATCAATGACTGAGATAATAAATTTTTTCCAAACAACAGGAATAGCCAATTTCGAGTTAAATTATTTTATTATGATTATTGTCGGTTTGATCTTTGTCTATCTAGGAATTGCTAAAGAATACGAGCCATTGTTACTTGTTCCAATAGGTTTTGGAATCATTCTGGGAAACATGCCCGGCACTATGGGAGTTTATCATGATGGTTCTGTGATGAAACTAATCTATTTTGGTGTGAAATACGGTTTATATCCTCCTCTTATATTTCTAGGAATTGGGGCAATGACAGATTTTTCAACTTTGATAGCCAATCCTAAATTGATTCTTTTAGGAGCGGCAGCACAATTCGGTATTTTTGCAACTTTTTTGGGAGCGATTTATTTTGGATTTAGTGCTACAGAAGCTGGAGCTATTGGGATAATCGGTGGAGCAGACGGACCAACTTCGATTTTTTTGTCTTCTCAATTGGCTCCACACTTAGTAGGACCAATTGCGATTGCAGCATACTCATATATGGCTTTGGTTCCGGTGATACAACCTCCAATTATCAAACTACTTACCACTAAACAAGAAAGATTGATTCATATGAAAACTCCTCGTTTTGTTTCAAAAAGAGAAAAAATATTGTTTCCTATAGTAGGTGTATTCATTACTGTTTTGATTGCTCCGGGAGCTTCTATTCTTTTGGGAATGCTTTTCTTTGGAAATCTATTAAAAGAAAGTGGCGTTACGGAACGTTTGGCAAATTCTGCTCGAAATTCTCTAATTGATATTGTTACAATATTACTTGGAATTGCGGTTGGTGCAAGCACTCAAGCCGATGTGTTCTTGAAGATGGATTCATTAAAAATATTTGGCTTGGGAGCCTTTTCTTTTTGTATTGCCACTGCCACCGGTCTTTTATTTGCAAAATTTATTAATCTTTTCCTGAAAGAGAAAATAAATCCAATGATTGGAGCATCAGGAGTCTCTGCAGTTCCAGATAGTGCAAGAGTAGTACATCTTGTAGGTCAAGAATATGATAAAACAAACTTTCTTTTGATGCATGCAATGGCTCCCAATGTCGCTGGAGTAATCGGTTCTGCTGTAGCAGCCGGTGTTTTACTGGGGATATTAGGAAAATAAGAGATGGTATTTGAATCAAAAAATCTCGAGTCGAGTTTTGTGGTTACAACTAAGATTTATATGATTATGACTATCAAGAATTTACGAAATCAAACCTACACCACACTAGACAAAACCCGACTCTGGATTTTAACTACAATATTTGATTTATAATGGATAATTTTATACAAAAAATTCTTCCAGTAATTGTCATCTTTTTTTTAGGTTATATACTAAAATCAATAAAACTATTTACCAAAGAAAATGGAAGTACTTTACTGAAAATTTCTTTCTATGTTACTCTACCTGCCCTTACATTTATCTCTATTGCACAAACTGAATTGGTTTCAACCTATTTTTTTCTACCTTTTCTTTCGATAATTGTAGTTGGGATTACCTTTTTGCTTGCTTATTTAATGGGGAAAAAATTAAATCTTTCTCGCAAGACTTTTGGTACTTTTCTGGTTGGTTCGATGATCATGAATACAGGTTTTACTTTACCTTTTGTAGTTGCTGCTTATGGTGAGAAAGGTTTAGCGATCTACACGTTTTATGATCTGGGAAATAGTTTACTGATTTTTACTTTCATCTACTATCAAGCAATAAAATTTGGTGGTAATGAAAGCTCGAAAATTCCTATTAGAAAAATTTTTCTTTTACCTCCGATTTGGGGACTTTTGGTTGGTGTGATATTTAATATACTAAAAATTTCAATTTATCCTACTGTAGAAGCAACCTTTAAAGCAATTGGAACCCCTACAATTTTTTTGATGATGTTTTCACTTGGGATCTATTTTAATCCACATCTAAAAAATCTACCAAAAATACTTTTTGTGCTAACTATTAGAATCATAGTCGGATTTTTCTTAGGCTTGATGATTGTAAATATTTTTAATTTTTCAGGATTGATTAAAACACTTGTAATTTTGTTTTCTGCTGCTCCAGTTGGTTATAATACATTAATTTTCTCAAATCTGGAAAAACTTGATGAGGAATTTGCGGCTAGTATTGTTTCAATTTCTTTGTTACTGGGAATTATTTATATCCCTTTGATTTTGTTTTATTTATGATAACCTAACCTACCCTTCGCAAAATTTCTTTAAATAAATAAATGTGCATATTTTGTAAC
>JAIORE010000309.1 GCA_021108315.1 Candidatus Cloacimonadota bacterium | reverse complement strand
CGGAAATACCGAAATCAAATGCTCATGGCGAGATGACGTGGCACGCCGCACGTTATGCGAAATTTGATGAAAAATAAACAGCTCATTCAATGAGCAAAAAAATGGAGGACATTATGAAAAAAAATTACTTATTGGCTATCTTGGTTTGTATATCACTGATGGCAGGTTGCTCACGCAATCTACTCTTGCTTATGGATAGTAAATTAGAGCAGTTAGAAAAACAAAAGAGTTTTGTGCTAATGTCGATGAGTTTCGAAGATGAAATTAGTAAAATTGAATCCTTTTATCCTCGTACACTATTGTTCAAAATAAATGAAGATGAAAAACTACATAAGCTTCGATTTAATTCTGATAAGCAAATATACACAGTGCTTAATGATGAAAAGAAAACAGTTCTTATGGTAATTGAAATTGATAGTGGTAATTATTTTTTCAGTTCTGTGCGAGGTATAGTTTTTTTTAATGGAAGTAATTTTCTTAGCTCAGGTAACAACCTGTTTGAAGCTCCTATTTTACTGGATTTCCAAATTAATGAAAACGAGATATTGTATCTTGGTAATATTAAATTGGCTTTAAGAATGAAAGAAGTAAAATCTGAACTAAGAGCTGGACCGATTACCCCACTTGGAGGACAAAAATTTGTGAATAGCAGAACTTTTGATGTAAAAATCAACGACAAGTACAAGAGGGATATTATTGAATTTGAAAAAATTCTCCCCAATCTTAAAGTTCATAGCATCGAAAAAAAAATATTACATCAATGGAAAAGACCAACTTCCAAAGAATTTAAACCAATGAAAACACATACTTATTTTTTTTAATTGCCTAATAATTCAAATATGTGTAATTAATAAGCGAAATGATAATGTAACTATCTCATAAAAAGGAGATTCGATTCATTTTTCAATTTAAACTACAAAGGAGTATTCACCTATTCCTAGTAATACATAAAAAAGAACAATGAGAGTTTAATGAATTTTAGGAGGAAATAATGAAAAAAATACTCATTATACTTTTACTTATGCTATGTTGTTGTACTGTTACATTTGCCGAAAGTAAAAAAAGCGGAACAATAATTGACACTATATGGATTGCCCAATCACCTATGTTTTATTTAAATGGAGGGTTAGGGTATTCAGGTGGACTTGCCAGTTCCGATGATGTGGAAGATTTATTAGATTATAAAGTTTCAATTTTTAACGGTCATTTTTCATTAGCTGCGAAAACGGGTTTTCGAAATATAATACAGATTGAATACAGGATATTTTCTGACAAAATGAAATTACTTCGCAATGAAGGTTTTGAAGGTGGTTCACTTGTTCAATCTGAAATTAAAATGAAACGCAGTGTATCAGTATTAATATTCAAAATTAATCCTTTCTTTAAAAAATCTAAGGGTGATGGATTATTTTTAATGTATGGAATTGGTGATTCTAATAAATTTGAGGATAGTTCTGGTGATGGATTTCATAATGGAAAAGTATCAATTTTTGGAGTTGAGCTTTCTCGAATAACTAGAACCGTTTCCAATAAAAATTTTTGTGTTACAGCAAGTGTTGCTCTCGAATACGAGATAACAACTTATCAACGATTTGAAGTTAGTGGATATTCACCAATAGAAAAAGATTGCAAATTAAGTTATTTTAGAATAAATTTTGGAATGTCATTTGGGTTACCTTGGGGAAATTAGAGACAGGATATTCTCATAAGCAAATATTTTCTTCTCTAAATTTTAATTATTTATCTAACAGTATATCCATAATCAACAAGAAGAAAAGCATAAAGAATTGTTGTAAATTATGGAACATTAAGCGAAATTAGAAATATTGCCTAATGTAAAATTAAAAGATTAATCATAGTAATTTTACGATGGCAGTTTCGGAATTGGTAAAACACTAAGTATTAATTTTCAACTTGACGATTTTTGAATAAAATAGTTGCAGAAAATTGAAGAATTTATTGAAAAGATTTTAAAATCTAATGAAATAATAACTATATAATTAAAGGGGGATTCAATGTTTACATCAAAAAATGTTAAAATGAAGAATGTGTTTATAATCTGCATTATACTTATAATTTGTGGCTGTGCTACAACGAAATATGATTTGCACGAAACAGAAAAACTAGGTCAACTCAATTCCGAAAAAGCTTTGGTCTATATAATTCGGGGAAAAGCAAATATGTTCACTCCGATGATTGCATCTTGTCCAGCGTATTCCGATTCTATATTTTTGGGTATGTTTCGAAAAAAAACTTACTCATATACATATGTTGAACCAGGTGAGAGATTGATCTGGGTGAAGGCACAACTGGGACCAATTGTTATAGCATATGGTGTTTTCGAATTTGAAGCTGGTAAGGAATATTTCCTTTATATGCCTGAATCTGAGGGGTTACCTAGCGAAGAACATCTCATCAATATTTGGCCAAGTGATTTACCTAATATTGATTCACTAGCTGAGTATGATAAACAAAGGAACCTTGTCACTGTCAAAAAGCAATATGCTATGGATATAATAAACCGATCTAAATATAAGCTGAACGCTACAGAGTCACAGAATAAGAAATACTCAAAAAAAGTAGGGAATTATTTGCATAATGCTTTTGGTCCATTTATATCTGTAAGAAAATTACAAATTGCATCTAATACTGAATCTTCTGCTCTGTTTGAATTGAATAGAGGATCAACATCTGAGGCTCATACACTTTTTATGAATTCCCAAAGAATTTATCTCAAGTCAAGCGAACTACTATTGGATGAATCTTCAAGAGCAAAGAAAAAAGCAATTTGGTTAGGTGTAGCAAATGTCATAGGTCCAATCCTTGCTGTAGCGAATGCTTCTATGCAGGCAAATATACAAGCACAAAGCGGAGGTCCTGGTGTTGGTATTGCCCATTTCAATGCAAACGATGTTTCAACACCGAAAGAACTTGCTCAATATCTTGAAACTCTTTCGTTAAAAGCGGAAAATAGTGCCAAAAGAATTTCGGATATTTTGGAATGTTTTGATAAAGCACCAGAGCTAATCAATGATTGTATTCAGTATAAAAGAAAAGCAAGAAATAATTAAGCTTAAATATAAATATTATAAGTATGTTACTATACTAGAACATAATTTGTGGTATTTTTAGTTTGTTTTTTTCAGTTAATAAATAATTGAATCGCATAACAAGCGTGCCCACAAGCAAGCAAGAAGAAAAGCGAGAAGAGTCGTGGCGCACGCCATCCATTAGCTACAAAGCAGAATCTTAAGAAGATCGGCTTTACGGAAAGTTCGTAATTTATTATCAGTTGGCTTTTAGTTTCGAGGTTGTTTTTAGATCAAGAATGAAACAGAATTTGGGTTTGGTGCTTACACATTTTCTGCCAATTAGCAAGGAGATTATGAAACTGGATGGTTGTTTTCACCATTAAATTGCAGGTTTTTAGTTTTGATTTATATTTTACGTTATTTCGCCAATGAGCTGAGAGAAATAATTGTCACAAAATCTGCTGCTGTTTTTCTTCGA
>JAIORE010000220.1 GCA_021108315.1 Candidatus Cloacimonadota bacterium | reverse complement strand
TTACAATCATTAAAGTTAACCATAAACCGATATTATATCATAGAAGACTTAGGTCATAAAGTAGTTTCCAAAGATAAATGACGATAATACCACTGATAACTGCCGGCAGATAAAAAATAACACGATATAGTATTTTTCCGTGAGAAACTTCCTGTAAAAGTATTGCCAAAATAATTGGTGGAATAAAACCCAAACTCAACGAAAGAAGCATATAATAAAGAGTTTTCCCGAGTGCAGCCCACCACACCGGATCAAAGAGAACATCCGAGAAATTTTGAATTCCAATCCATTCCGAATTTCCGGCAACTGCATAATCTTGAAACGCCATCATCGTACCCATAAACATCGGAACATATTTCCAAAGCACAATTGAAGCAACTGCGGGAATTAGCATAAAATACGGAAATAAGTTCATTTTCTGTTTTGGAATGTAGACATTTTGAGGAGTAAAAATCTTCCAAACTTTGTATAAAGCAATAAAAAAAATTGCAAAGATAAAAATTGCCACCACAATTGAAATTCGATTTCGCTTATAACGTACTTCTTGGGGATTCTTACCAATCATTTTTTCATTGGTTCGCTCTACCGCTGCATCGAGAATTTCTTTGATTTTAATACGCTTTTCTTCTCTAGTTTCTCCTAATTTACCATTTTCTTCCAAAGAGATACAATCATCAATGGGATAGGTCATATATTCATAGATTTTTTGACAATTTTTTCCGTAAGGTTCTGGTTTACCATTGGCAAGAGCTTCTTCAAAAGTTTCTATCCAACCCGGAGGAGAATATTTTAAGTATTCTTCATAACCATATCTTTTCAGATAAATAGGATTCTGCATTTTTCCAAAACCGGCATCAATCATAATTTTCATACGAATCTGACGAGCTTCTTCACTATCATAAAACCAAATATATTTCCAGGCAGCTTCTTTAACTTTTTGCGGATCACGCTCTCCAATTCCACCATTATTAGTTTCCCCAGCTCCACTAAAAATCCCCATCATTCGACAGTTCAGTTCTGAACCTCTCACTCCGGTAGGACCTTTGGGACAAGGAGCAACTCCATAAAGATTCGGATCTATTTGTCCACCCAGAGTTTGCTGATTCATATAAGTCATCCGCAATCCGATCCGACCTTCATTGATCAATCTTCCAATATCACCTTCCCGAATTACAAAACCTTGCTGATTTTTTCCGGTAGAATCCTTCCACTTTGTAGTTATGAGTTTCAGATATAATTCCATAGCATCCACACCAGATTCGGTATTGAAACAGGATAACCATTGCTCAGTTAGCGGATCTTGCATCACGGCATCTCCGCCGGCACTCCAGAGATAAGTGATCCAATCGTAGGCAGCTTGCGGACCGGAAGCTATGAATAAACCATAAACACTTTTTTCGGGAATCGTCATTCTTCGGGAATATTCGAGTAATTCGTCCCAGTTTTCTGGTGGATGAGCTGGATCTAACCCTACTCTATTGAACAAATCTTTGCGATATAACAAAACCCGAACCAGAGTTTCGTAGGGCAAAGCCCAAACTTGATCCGATGAATTCCCCTCTTTTTTTCTTTTTATCACAGGCAAAACAGGTTTTTCTACTCGTAGATCAATCTCTTTTTGATTCTCTTTTTCCAGAAATTCATCCAAAGGGTACAAAAAATTATTTTGGATATAAGTATCTGACTGTCTAAAATTCACATAAATAATATCAGGAGAAACTCCACCGGCAATTGCCATTAATGGTCCTGAATCCATACTCATCCCTTCTATATCAATACCGGAAAAAGAACGTAGTTCAATATCGGGATATTTTATTTTGAAGGCTTCTATTACAGCTTTATCAGCTTTACTAAAGGCATCTGTACTTTTGGGGTCAGGAAGTTTGAACACTTTTAAGATTGTTTTTTCAGAAAATAAAAGAGAAAATGAGATTAATAAAAAAGAAAGAATTATTATGATTTTGAAACGTCTATTTTTTATCATTTTACCTTCATTGATTTAGATAGCGATTTGATTTTTTGAAGATTTATCGTCAAGGGAATAAAAATGAACAAACTTGTAGTTTGCTGTTATTGACAGAAATTCAGATTTATTAATTATTGATGAAAATCTTCTCATACTAGGAGTTTTTCAATGAAACGAAATCTAAATAATCCAATCATAACTCGTAATGACATTCCAAATATACAACCGAATTTGGTAGACATAACTTCTGTTTTCAATCAGGGAGCTATCAAATTTAAAGATAAATATTTATTGATTCTACGCGTTCAAAACAGAGCAAGAGAGTTGTATGAAACAGTTGGACAGGTTCCCAATGTGATTTTCCCAACCGTAATAATCGTAGAAGATATTGATGAGAATGGATTTGCTTTTCCAGATAGCGAAGTGAAATTATATTACGGAGCAGCAGACACGGTTGTAGGACTTGCGAAACTACAATTTAAGGAGTTGATTAAAAAATGCTATTAATTTTGAATTTGATTGTAGATAAAAACATTCGTGATTCCTTTGATAAAAGCAACATTGCTCGAATTGTAAGCAATCTAAAAATAAAATATGAAATAAATTACTTGGAAACATCAGATCTTGATTTAGCTGGATTCACCCATTTATTATTAACCGGATCGGAGCTTTCTGCTTCCAAGAAGAATAACATTGATGAGCAGCTTTATAAAGTGATAGATCATTTCGTGCAAAAGGGTAAATCTATTCTTGGAATTTGCTACGGTCATCAAATGCTGGCAAAAGCATTGTATGGTGAAAGTGCCTGCCGAAGAACTAAAAAACCGGAATTTGGTTGGAAGAATATAGAGATTGTTCCGAACCCTCTATTTGTAGGAATTAGAAATCCAATATTTATGGAATCTCATTATGATGAAGTGTGTAATTTGGATAACGATTTTCAAATAATTGCCAAAAATGATGATTGTGAGATTCAAGCTTTTCAATATAAAAACCTACCTATTTGGGGAATTCAATTTCATCCTGAATTTCTTTGGGAAGATGGTGAAAAATTGATGCAAAATCACCTCAATGATAATCTTGATGATAGAGTTTATTATAAGAATGAGATGGATTCTTCTGAAATATTGGAACAGAACTTTAAGATATTTGAGAATTTTATTCATAATGATTATTAAAAAAGACATATGAAAACTTTGAAAAAAACATAGTAAAAATATTTATTGATTGAAATTTGAGAATATAATCTAACCTTAGGAGATTTTCATAAATGAATAGGTTCAAAATAAATACGAGAATAAAATTTATATTATTATTTACATACATTATTTCATTAAACTTAGTATAGGCAATAAAACCACAAAATATTATCAAGATGGAATGACAGCAATTATAGAAAAAGGTATACTGACGCAATAAATAATTTAGAAGAATTTGTGAATTTAACAAATGATGTTAATGGGAAATATCAGTTATAGATGTTCGCAGATGAATTGATACTTGTAAATTTTCATTTTAATACTATTTTATTATAAATATAGATTTAAA
>JAIORE010000093.1 GCA_021108315.1 Candidatus Cloacimonadota bacterium | reverse complement strand
GACGAGCATTTCAAGGTCAAAGAGGTGCAGAATTGCGAGTCCCCGTGGACGCAGTGTTAGTCGATGTGTCGATTCACTCCGCTGCTCGTCTTTTTTTAGTGGCACGCCGCCGTTTGTCAACATGGAGTGGAGCGACATGTTGACAAATGGTAAGCAGCTACCACGCTCTTCGTGCTTTTCTTCTCGCTTGGCTGTGGAGCTGTATGTTGTGTGAATTTAATTATTCAACTAAGAACGATTATGACCAGCAAAACAATTAAAAACAAAGTCAAGTTTAAAGAATTCAGAACCCACGAATAATTCAATTTACCAAAAAAAGAAACAAAATAATAAAAAGCAAGATTTAATGCACATTAAACATCAAAATATCTGTCAGAGTCAAACTCACGGCAGTTTCTTTTTTAAGCAAACAAAATTTTACTTGAAAATACTCAACCTGTTAATTTGAGTTCCGATTAATATTTGCTTTTTGGATTTATATAATTGGAAAAAAACTGTCAAAGCCCATTGAACAACGATTTCTGATATTTTCTTATTGAGACTTTTCATTTGTTACAACCTACAAAACATTAATTTAATACAATATTTTCATCAGAGATTTCTTGCTTTTTCATTACGTTTTCTTTCACATTAGAAATTGTAAAAATTGCGATTTATTTTATTTTGAACAGCAATTTTGAAAAAATATTTCAACTGTTTAATCATTCGCATTCTTTGTTAAGTTTAGAATATATTGTGCAAAACAGGAATCATTCATTTTACAACCTCTGTGATTTCCTTTCTATTTTTTTTCAATTTAACTCCATAATTTTTATAGAAATAATTCGCCCGTTAAACTTTTGCTTTCATCGTTTGAATTAAGAATTTAAAAAATAGGAATTATTGAATTTAGATTTATTTGATTTTTCCTGTTAATTTTTTTAAGGAAATCCTTTATTATTTGAGTTAGATGAGAAATGATTAATTATTATAATTCAGATTTCCTGAGAGATAATTCTTAGATTTTTCTTCATCGTTTTCTTTCTACTTTTCTTCTTTTTGACATTAAAATTTCTTTCGACTTTCTTGAAAATTGAACGGAATTATTTACAGATGAACCATTTTGTTTTTTTTCTGCTGAACAATTTCGACTTTTAGAATTTTATTTTTTGATTTCTTTTTTTCTTACGATAGGAAAAACTAAATTTCACGTAATGCTCGAGCACTGCCGTGCCGACAGGAACGGAGTGCTTTGTTATGCCTTCAATCTTCATGTATACTCAACTCTGTTAAATATGTCTCAATATTTCTACTTAAAATTTCATTGCCAACATCATTTTTACTTAAACTTTTCAATTTCATTCGAAGCTTTTCAGTTTTTTCACCTTTCGATATAGGTATTAAATTTATTTCGCTAAAATCAAGTTTAAGTAGATTATACAGCTTTAGGAAACTTTTGTTTTCCAATTTTTCAGTTGGATTGTTTATAAAAGCTGAATCAAAATATATGTTCAACTTTATTTGAGTTAATAAAAGCAAATTTAATTCAACCAACACATAGCCAAATAAAGCAAAACAATCTTTGGTGAGTTTATCCTTTATATATACTTCACTACCATCCAGAGCTGAAATTCCAGATTTAGAAAACAATTTTATCCTGAATCCAATTATAGTTTCTTTTGCAAAATCTATTTTTGAAAGTGTAACATTGATTTCAGCAATATTTTGTATTCCATCAAAATAGTTGCGAATTCTTCTTCTTTTTGTATTATATTTCTTGATTTGTTTTGCTGAATCCGGTAACAATTCACTATGAAAATTAGGAATCTTAACTTCATACGATTTTGATAAAGTTGTTTTTGAAATTCGATTATTTTTTATTTTTATTTCTTTAAGGCATTTTTTTGTTACTTGATATTGGGGATTGATGTAACAACTGAAGAAGTTGCTCTTCAGCATTCTGTTGTGCATCGCTCTATCAGAAGTGATGAAAATAGTTGAGTTATTCATTAAGTGTTTAATAATTTCAATATCGGGAATTCCAGGATACATCTCACCAATTTTCTCAATATTTTTATTATTGAATTTGTTTTTACCAATAAATTTTAGTACAATGTATAACTGTTTTTGTGAAATAGATTCATCTACTAATATTCTATACTTCAATAAATCACTCCTATTCTCGTTTCCATTTTTTTAATAATTTTGGATTCAAATAATCATTATTATCAATAACGATATCGGCTCTTTCTAATGGTTTACATTTTTCAAGATAAATTTTTTCCCCGGGAATGTATTTTTTTAAATATCTTTTTTTTATAGAATCCTTACCACCAAACAGATGAGTATCTCTTTTTAATGCTCTTTCTATTACAGTATCAAAGGACACATCCAAAAATATTGATAAATCCCATTTTTGATAAAACTCATCTCTATTCATAAAAATTCCATCAAATAATATTATTGTCTTATTCGTAATAGAAACTTCGACAGATTTTATCTCTTTTTCAATTCTGTAATCATATTTTTTGGAAATTAATTTACCGGAGCCTTTTTTTATTGGATCAATAACATTTTGAAAGATTGCTTTATGATTGAAGCTATCATAAAAAAATCCTTCTGGTGATAAATCTCCTTTTTGAATTCTAACATTTCGAGGATTATGAAATTTGTCTATTTGAATTCTTAATGGAATAGATAATTTTTGTTCTTGCATCGATTCAAAGACAGAATTGGCTAGTGTTGTTTTTCCTGAAGTGTCAACTCCATCAAAAACAATGATTAAGGGTTTATCTTTTTTTAGAACTTTAATTGTTTCAATTATATATTTAACAATCACCAGAACCTCTTCATACATATTTGTTCATAAAACTTTTAACTACATAAAATTAGGCATAACGTTCGGCGTGCCACGTCATCTCGCCATGAGCATTTGATTTCGGTATTTCCGTAATCAAGTTGCGATTAGTGAGATGATAAAAGACGAGTAAATCAATGTCAAAGGGGGCAGGTTTGCGAGTCCCCGTGGACGCAATTTTAGACGACGTGTCGATTCACTCCGGTTTTACTCGTCTTTTTTAGTGGCACGCCGAACGTTAGCCAACATGGAGTGGAGCGACATGTTGGCTAATGTTTCGCGTGTGCGGAGCTCTCCTCACTTTTCTTCTTGCTTGGCTCTGACACGCTTGTTACGTGCATTTAATTATTCAACAAAAAAGCGATTATGACCTGCTTTGTGATTAATACAGCATCGAATTTAACTAATTCAGAACCCACGAATAATTCAATCACCAAAAAAGAAACTCTCCAAAAATAAAGCAAGATTAATTTGATTTCGCATTAAAAATATTTTTCAATTTTAAAACCCACAACAGTTTCTTTTTAAAAAACTGAACTTTCTCTTTTAAATACCATTAAGTTAGCCTGAGTTTCAATTAAATTTTGCGTTACTACCACGAATTGAAATAAAGAGAAAAGTCTCAGCAAACGGGTGTGTTTGTAGTATAATGTAAAATATATTGACTATATCTGCTGTAATAATAG
>JAIORE010000209.1 GCA_021108315.1 Candidatus Cloacimonadota bacterium | reverse complement strand
AAAGTCAAACTTTAAGAGTCCTCCAGTAGAACTGGAGGTTTACTTATTGTAATTAAATGTAATATTAACAAAGTGCAGGATATCATACATTACTTCATTTTTTTTGCAACACACCTTCTGGAAGTTGGTAACGATACCAGAACTGTTCAATGTCTTCTTGGCAATCAAGATAGTTAAACTACAATGAATTATACTCATATAATGCACAAAAAGATAAATATAGGAAGTCCCTTTTGACTTTTAATTTTTTAGAAATTTGGTATAACAAAAGTGTCAGTGCTATGATTGAAAAAAAGCAAGAAGAGCACCGCACACTCTATCCATTATGGGCAATACATTAATAAAATGAAGGAGATAAAATGAAATTTGCATTAGTACATATAGCTGATATTCATTATAAGAAAAATGAACCAGAAGGTGTATCTAAAATACTAAATGCTTTTTTAGATGATTTAAAGTTCCAAAAACAAAAATTAGCAAATTATGATGTCTTTCTTAGTATAACTGGAGATATAGTTAATGCTGGCAATGATCTTGACTCATATAATTCTATCTTTGAGGAATTAGATTGCGAACTAAATAATATAGGTTTAACTAAAGATTTTAGAATGATTGTTCCAGGAAATCATGACCTGCAGAATTTAAAGAAATTAGAAAAACAATAAAAAAGATCACTGAGTCAGAAAAATTATTTAATGATTCTTTTGACACTACCGAGATTTCTAAAAATAAATTTGAAAATTATTCTAAATTTGAATCTGACTTTGCTAAATATGGAATTAAAAATAACATTTCTGGTAATGGGCATATAATTAATAAAGACTACGGTGTTTATTGTCTTAATACTGCTTTATGCTCTTTTGGGGGATTAAACAGCGAGAACGATAAAAAAAAGTTAGCAATTTATACTCGTGACTTAGTTAATTGGTGTCAAAAAACATCTACAAAATATAATATTTTGTTAATGCACCATCCCTTAGAAAATTTAATCAAATGGAGTGGAATTGAATTAAAACAAATTATTGAGAGTAATTTTATATTAAGCCTTAGTGGACACGATCATGAACAAGATATTTTGTTTAACAAAATATCTCAAAAATCTTTAATTTGTGCTTCGCCCCAATTATGGTCAAAAAAAACAGAAAAATTAGGATACTCAATTATACTCATTGATGGTAAAAGAGTTGAAAAAATAATTTATAGACAATATATGAAAGGTAAATTTTTAGTTGGAAATTATTTTTCTGAAAATGATTATGGTATTGTTGAAATTGTAAGAGCTTATGAAGATTTAAAAGAAGAAAAAAATGTAGAAGCACTTGAAGAAAAATTAAATAATTCGTTATCATTTTTTAAGAATCAACCCAAAATTTTTATTAAACGAAAGATATCTGAAACTCGTAAATTTAACAATGAAGATAACCTTCTTGATGAAATGATAATTAATCCTCGTTCAACAATCATATTTGCAAATCCACAATTTGGTTTAACAAGTCTAGCGCATTATATGAGATTAGAATCATATAAAAATCATACTTTTTGGATATATTTAGATACAGAACATTCAAAATCCAGAAAAATTTTAAAAGAAATTGAAGAACAATGTAAGAGTTTTGATAAAAAAATTATAGAAATTAAATGTATTATACTTGATTCTTGGAATAGTTCAATAATAGATCACTGTAATTCATTAAAAAATATTAGTGATAAATTTAAAGACATTCCAGTTATTGTAATGTCAAGATATGCAAAATACATTCAAAATAATGATTTTGATTTCTCTCAACTAAAGATTGATTTTTTGACTTTACACTTACAAGCATTAGAAAGAAATGATATTAGGATCTTTGTGTCAAAATATAATAAGTTAAAACACATAGCAAATGAAGAAAAGTTAGTAACAAAAGTTGTCAGGGATATAACAGCAATAAATATTCATAGAACTCCTTTGAATTGTTTCACTCTTTTACAGGTTCTTGAGAACAACTATGAAGAAAATCTTGTAAATAGAACAAAATTGATAAAAGTTGTGTTATCTTATCTTTTTAAAGATTATGCTTCTTTAACATATTCCAATATATATCCTGAAATAGTTGAAGTTGAAATTGTACTAGGAAAATTTTGTGCTTCGTTAATAAAATCCAGTTCGACAAATTTTGAAATCATCTACTTTAAAGAAAAATTAAATCAATATGCTAAAGAAGAATATCTTACAATTGATGTTGATCTTATAATTGACATATTAGAATCAAACCATATTCTTCTTCGCTTCAATGAGGAATTTGAATTCAGGCATAGCTATTGGATTTACTATTTTTCAGCAATTTTCATGCTGAATAATGAGAAATTTAAAAAATATATTCTTACACGAGAAAATTATGTGAACTACCCTGAAATAATTGAGTTTTTTACTGGTATAGATGGTCGAAGAGAAGAAGCAATTAAAACTTTGATAAAAGATACAAATGATTTAATAATTGAAGTAAATGATAAAATTGGTATTAATAATGGATATAATCCTTATAAAAGTATTGTATGGGATCCATCAGAAGATAGTATCGCAAAAATAAGAAAAGAAATTTCTAATAAAGTTGATAAGTCTGATTTGCCACTAATTATTAAAGATCAGCACGCTGATAATTCATATAATTCTGAAGCACCCTACAATCAATCAATAAACAGTTTTTTTAATGATTATAAAGTTCTTTGTTTAATGCAAAGTATAAAGGCATCATCAAGAGCATTAAGAAACAGCATGTCTATTAAACCAGATTTAAAATTCGAAATATTTAAAACAATCATGAATGGGTGGGAACAAATATCAAAAGTTGTTTTTTGGGTATCTCCAATATTAGCAATGAAAGGTAAAGTAAGTTATGATGGATGGGGTTTATTACTAGATGAAAATTTTAAAGGCTCAGTAAAAGAAAAATTAAAAAATATTTATCTTTGTATTCCATCAAATGTTGTTAGTTTTCTAAAAGATGACATTTCTTCAAAAAAAATTGGAGCCCTTTTTTATAAAATGCTCGAATATAATGATTCTGAACTCCAAAATCATTTTGTTTCACTTTTTTTAATAAAAGAAAAACCATTAGGTTGGAGCAAAAAATTATTTGATTATATGAATCTTCTTCACAGAAATTCATTTTATTTGGGAGATATTGATAGCGAGCTATCAGAAGAGATTGATAAAGGTTTTATTACTAACACAGAAAAATCAGACTTAAAAAAACTTCGTTCAATTGTTGTTGCAAAGCATGATTATGCTCCAAAACATGAAAAAAAAGTTATTCCACACAATATGGCGGTTAATCAAAAAAATAGCTTGGCGATAGATAAAATATTAGCTTCTCATGAGGACAACAGTAAATATAAATCAAAGCGTGGTCGCAAAAAATGAAGCCCATAACACAGCACTCCACTGCGGTAGCGTGGCAGTGCTCATTCATTAGCCAACATGTCGCTCCACTCCATGTTGGCTAACGTTCGGCGTGCCACTAA
>JAIORE010000095.1 GCA_021108315.1 Candidatus Cloacimonadota bacterium | reverse complement strand
AAATACCGAAATCAAATGCTCATGGCGAGATGACGTGGCACGCCGAACGTTATGGGCTATTTAGAAATTAGTTGATAAAAAAACGGCAATTATTTCTTTTGAAAATAGAAGATAAAAATAAATTAAGGAAGCAGAAAAAGTATGGGTGAATTTTATAATTTAATGAGCTTTGAAGATAAGTTGTTTAATAAAGAAATTAGGCTATTGCCTTCTGTTACTGAGATTTTTGAATTAGAATTAGCATATTTGGAATATTTAGTTTTAGATAAAATAGAAATCATTGAAAGGTCTGCATTTGCTATGACTTACAAAAATGAATACACAAAACACTTTTTAACATATTCGCAAATATCAGAAGAATTAACAAAAAGTCGTTCAGCACAAACTAATGCCTATTTTAAAAATGGTCAATTTTCAACAGGTTATGCAACTCACAGTCTATTTCCATATCGAGGGAAATTCCATCCTCAATTAATAAAAGGGCTAATTAATATACTCGGTGTTAAAAAAGGAGAAATTATTCTTGATCCAATGGCAGGAAGTGGCACAACAAATATTGAAGCATCGCTAATGGGAATTAATTCTTTTGCAATAGATTTAAGCCCTTTTTGCCAACTGATGATTGATACAAAATATAAAGCGTTGAATATTAATACAGAAATATTAAAAGAGATTAATTTTGATTATGATGAATTGTTTGATTATTTTAACCAAAAAAACATTCTCCAAAAAATTAACAAAATTTCAGAAGAAAAAAGGGAAATATATTATTTATTTTTGTTAGCCTTTCTTGATGCTTTGGGTTATTCAAAAAGAGTAGTTCGTTCAAATCACCGACAATTGTTTGTAAAAGTGTTGAATCGATATCGTGAAACAATCTATAATCTCCAAGGCAATAAGTATTTCAACAGTGATAAAATTGGAGATTTGAAAATTTTAAATAATTCAAGTGCTTTAGATACAAAATTAAAAAAAGAGTCCATTGATTGTATTATCACTTCACCACCATATTCATTTGCAATTGATTATGTTGAAAATGATAAATTACAGTTAGAGTATCTAAATTGTGATACTGATAGTTTAAAAAATAAACTAATTGGGTTAAAAGGAAAAACAAAAAAAGAAAAGATAGAAAAATATTTTGACGATATGGAACTATTCTGTAAAGAATCATCAAGGATTTTGAAAGAAAATAAATACTTAGTAATAATAATTGGTTCAAATACAAATCAAACTGGTGGAATAAGATTAGAGAAAGAAGTTATAAAATCAGCTCAAAATAATGATTTAAAATTAGTAAAAACAATGATCAAACCAATTAAAGGAATGCGTAATACAATGAGAGAAGAATATATATTATTTTTCAATAAGGAAGAAAAATGAAAAAAACAACGAATGAAAAATTTCAAATAGTGATCGAGAAAAACACTTTCTATTTCTTTAATCCAAAATTTGAGGAACAGTATGAAGGATACATAAATTCACTAAAAGAAACTTTACTGAATGTAAAAAATCGAATTGAAACAGAAGGATTACGAAAAGAAATTTTTGAAGAATTAATTTCAGAAAAAGAAAATGGATTAAGAGCATTATTAGCTTTGTCTGGTTTTTCTAATGAATATTTAAAAAGGGTAACAACTATTATCCGAATCGTAGATTATCCTGAATTAAATAAATTAGTTTTCAAAGACAAATGGTACAACGAACAAAATACTCAAAATATTCAAGAATGGTCTGACAAAAAAATTATATCACTCATAAAAACTAATGAATATTTTAAGAAAGGAATTGTTAATTTATTTTTTGAGGGAGCTTCAACAAAATTTCTTGCTGATACAATACCACTTTTTGAACTAAAAAAATTAAGTATTTCAAAACTCAAATTTGAAATCCCTGAAATGATTGATACTTTAATAAGATACAAAGAAAAAGGTAGTTATTCCGGAAAGAAAAAAAACAATCCTGAAATTGTGGTTGAAGAAATTCTAAATAATCTGAATATTACTTTTGAAACTGGAGATTTAAGCGAATTAATTGATAATGCTCCAGATAATAAAAGAACTATGGATTTTATTATCCCGAATAAACAAAATCCAAAAATAATTATTGAAAGTTCCTTTCTTGCAACAACATCTTCAGGACAAGGAGATAAATCTAAAACTGAATTATCTATTGATGTCTTAATAAAGCAACATTATCCAAATGCAATATTTATTGGGTTTGTTGATGGAATTGGTTGGTATGTTAGAAAAGGTGATCTTAAAAGAATGGTTTCTGCTTATGAAGATGTTTTTACATTTCATAAAGATGAATTGTATCGTTTTGAAAATCTATTAAAAAAGGTTTTTGCAAAATGAAAAACATCGACAATAAATTAAATCAAATATTTCAAGGTGATTGTTTAGAACTTTTTAAAGATATTCCTGATGATTCTATTGATATGACATTTGCTGATCCACCATTTAATTTAAAAAAGAAATATTCTTCTTACAAAGACAGTTTAGAATTTCAAGAATATTTAGATTGGTGTGAAAAATGGATATACGAAATGGTAAGAGTTACGAAACCAACAGGCTCGATATTTTTGCATAATATTCCAAAATGGTTAACATTCTATGCTACTTATCTAAATAAATTTGCCCACTTTAAACATTGGATTTCGTGGGATGCTCCAACCGCTCCTATGGGTAAATCTCTTCAACCAGCTCATTATGGTATTTTGTTTTATGGAAAGGAATTAAAAGGGACTAAAATAAATGAGTTACGTTATCCACATAAAAGAGATAGAAAGCAAGGTTATTTATTAAAAGATTATGGCGGGAAAAAAGCAAAGATACATCCTTTCGGACCTTTGGTTTCTGATGTCTGGACAGATATTCATAGAATAAAACATAATAAAAAAAGGGATCCACATCCTTGCCAACTACCAATTCATCTTTTGGATAGATTAATATTACTTTCAACTGAAGAAAATGATATTGTCCTTGATCCATTTTCAGGAACTGGCACAACTGCAATATCTGCTAAAAGATTAGGGCGTAATTACATTGGTTTTGAATTAGATCAACAATATGTTAATATCTCAAAAGAAAAACTTAAATTTGCAGAACCAACTTTTAAATTGGGTGACAGTTGGGTTAGTTTTTATCTTAAAAAAGCTAAAACTATCAGAAATAAAGATTGGGAAAAATTGAAAGGATTTTACAATATTTCTGAGCCTGCAAAAATGATTGATTATGAAGTTATAAAGTTGAAAGACAAAAAATTAATACCAACGAGTGATTATTGCGATATTGTTACTTCTATAAAAGAAAAGACTGAATTTGAACAAAAAAATCAAAGAAATATTGTCAATTTCGATAAAATAAATATTGAAGAACATCAACAAGTACAACTTTTAGATAATTTAACAGCCCATAACAAACGTGCCCACAAGCAAGCAGGAAGATAAGCAAGAAGAGTCGTGGCGCACGCTATCCATTAGCCAACATGTCGCTCCACTCCATGTTGGCTAACGTTCGGCGTGCCACT
>JAIORE010000283.1 GCA_021108315.1 Candidatus Cloacimonadota bacterium | reverse complement strand
TTGTAAGAAAAACTATAAAGAATGATTAATAGTGAGAGTGCAGTTGAACAGTCTCCTTTAGCTTGTCTATATATGGGTTTAAAAAAATACAATAAAGCAGAAAAAAAAATTGATGTTTCTATTAGAGTTTTTCAGGAGTTAAAAAGTAAATATCAATTATGCTTTATTTTTAATGATAAAGCCGAACTATGTTTCATTTTGAAAAGATTTGATGAAGCAAAAATATTATGTGAGGAATCAAATAAAAGTGCAGAGGAAATTGGTAATCAATTTGTATCTTTTTATAATAATTTATTGCTTTTAAAAATAGAATTTTATCAAAGTAATGATCTATTAAAAAAAGAAAAGCAAATAAATGAAATGAAAAAAATATTATCAAAAGCTAAGGGCGGTTATGCAATTTCAACCTTAAATTATGAACTATATAAAATGACCAATCAATTATTAATGAACAATTACAATTTAGCAAAAAATGATAAGCATAAATATTTTTTACAAGCGAAAGATTATAAGGATAAAGCTTTAAAGTTAAACAAAGAAGCATATAAAAAAACACCAGATATCGAATACAAAGAAAGAATAGAAGAGATGGAAGAAGAAGGGACAAGGGAAAAGGGAAAAAGGAAAAAGAAAATGAAGAAAAAAACTCTGTATCCTCTGCCTGCCCCATAAGGAAGGATGACTGTATCGGTGTGGTGAATCATCAAGCCAAATATTTCTCCGAGTTTATTGATATTGTCCTAAAATTAAACAACTTAAATTCATCTGAGCTTTATCGGAAAATAGTTGATCTTTCTATTCGTTTTATTGATGCGGAAAGAGGATTTTTGCTTCTCTATGATGAGCAAGGGGAGCTGCAAGTAGAAGTTGCGAGAGATAAAAGAGGAGAGGAAATAGGAGATAGGAAAAGAAAATGTAACTCAAGCAATCCTGCTTGAGAAAAATGAAACTGTAACTCAAACAGCCGAAACAAAGTGTAGACCTGCGAAGCTCATTCTGTTTGAGAAAAAGCGAAGTGAGAAAAAAGAAGATTTAAAAGAAGGAGAAATCCCCAACCTCCAGCACCCAACGCCAAAGACCCAAGTTCCAAGTCCCAATATCCAACACCTTTCCCAAACAGTGATCAATAAAGTAATTGAAACAGGGAAACCGCTTTTTATACAAAATATAACGGAATTTGAAGAAATCGGGAAAATTCAACGTGTAATTGATTTAAAACTGCAATCTGTGATGTGTATTCCGCTTGGTCGAAAATTAGCACAGAATGAAGATGATGAAAGGAGAAAATATTTCCCCACCCAAAGTGCTTTTCTCGGAATACTCTATGTTGATAGCACCAAGATAACCGTAGAAAGCAAATTTAAAGGTGAGAATTTACAGCTATTACAAGCAATTGCCGATCAGGCTTCCTATGCTTTGATAAACGCTCTTCTCTATGAAAAAGCAAATATTGATTCTTTGACAGGGCTTTACTTACGACCATATTTTGAAGATAGATTAAATTCCGAAATCCAATTTCATAAAAATCAAAACTCAAATTTTTGCTTACTGATGATTGATATTGATTTTTTCAAAAATATTAATGATAATTACGGTCATCCGAAAGGAGATAAAATCCTTCAAAAACTTGGGAAAATATTCAAAAATAAATTCCGTGATTCTGATACTTGTGCTCGTTATGGTGGTGATGAATTTGTTGTGCTTCTTGCTAATACAAATATAAAACAAGCTGAACTTGTTGCTAAGGAATTGCTGCAAGTAGTAAATTCAACTGATTTTTCCAGTATTAAAATAACATTAAGTATTGGAATAAGTGAATTTAATAAGAATGCAATAGATTTGCCACAACTTCTCAAACAAGCAGATGAATCCTTGTATTCTGCCAAAAAATCCGGAAGAAACTGTTATAAAATATGGGATAAATCCTATTCCAATCTCAAACAAAGTCATATCATTGATATTCTCACCGGAGATCCCATCAGAGATTATCGCAATGTAGAAATGCTTTTGCAGAGCATAAAAGCATCCATTTCCATTTTGAATTATCATGATCTTCGTGATAAAATAGTTGATACGATTCTTGAAATTACCAATTCGGAAAGATGTTTATTTATCCTAATAGAAGATAATAAAGATTGGGAAATTAAAATAGCAAAAAACAACAAAGGTGAACTTCTATCAGAAAATATCAGTTACAGTAAAACCCTGATAAATGAAGTTATAAAAACCGGAATTCCCTATTGTTTGAAAGATATAGCCGATGAAGAAGCTACCAAAAGCCAGATTTATTTGAATCTGAGAAGTGCTATGTGCGTTCCACTGCAAATAAAAGATAAACTTCTCGGTGTTATTTATGTGGATAGTCAATATGCTTTACGGCAATTTTCGCAACCTGAACTTTCCATTTTTTCCGCAGTAGTTTCACAACTTGTCCTTATTATAGAAAATACACGTTTACATGAAAAAGCGATTGAAGCGGAAAAAGTTAAGGAACGATTTCTCGAAGAAGAGATCATAGATTTACATAAAAAAATTAGAGGTGAAGCGATGATATTGGGGAAAAGCAATGCAATGGAAGTCGTATTTTCTCAAATAAAAAAAGTAGCGAAAACCGATAGCTCCGTCTTGCTTTATGGTGAAACCGGAACCGGAAAAGAACTAACTGCCCGTGCTATTCATAACGCAAGTTTCCGGCATGGTAGACCATTTATTATTGCAGATTGCGGTGCTATTTCAGCAGAACTGATTGAAGGTGAACTGTTCGGACATGAAAAAGGCTCATATACCGGAGCTTATGAACAAAAAAAGGGACTTTTGGAAGCAGCCAACGGTGGTACGATTTTATTAGATGAAATTGGTGAACTTCCTCTGCTTCTACAACCAAAATTACTTCGTTTCCTACAGGAAAAAAATGTCAGAAGAATAGGCGGAACAAAAAGGATAAAAGTGGATGTTCGGGTAATAGCTGCTACCAATAAAAATCTGAAAAAATTAGTGTCAGAAAAAAAATTCAGAGAAGACCTTTATTATAGATTGAATGTTTTTCCGATAGAGCTTCCACCTTTACGAAAACGTGAAGATGATGTGATAATTCTCGCTGATTATTTTCTCAAGCTTTACGGAAGAACGAGACATATAAAAGGATTTACGAAAGAAGCTATAGAATTATTAGAAACATATCAATGGGCAGGAAATGTTCGTGAACTTCAACACAAGATCGAAAGAGCTGTGATAATGAGTGAATCAGAGTATATTTCTATGGAAGATTTGGAGGTTAGAAAACAATACGATTTTCTAATAAGTTCCTTAGCCTCTCATAAAAAAAATGAAAATGAAAATATTCTTCTGACTAAGGATGATTTTTTTAAGGAAAATTCTGAATTTAAAAAAGGGATTTTGGAGGAGATAAAAGAAAAAGCAATAAAATTAGCTATTGAACATACTAATGGTGATTTGGATAAAGCTGCCAAAATATTATAGATGTTCGCAGATGAATTGATACTCTTTAATCATAATTATCTTGAATCCAATTTTAAAT
>JAIORE010000138.1 GCA_021108315.1 Candidatus Cloacimonadota bacterium | reverse complement strand
ACTCTCAAACCCTCTCGTAGAGCTGATTCTTTTTTGAAATGCGAAAGGTAGGTTAGTTTCTTTTGAAAAATAGGTTCAATTATAAATCCCTTTTTTGGCAAGAAAAAAAATAAAAAGATTAGATAACATATTAATATGTATGAAATTATAAATTATTACTGTTTTATGAGGTCAGGTGTTCTGAAATTATTCATCATCTACACCTACAACAGTAAAAATCTATGATGTTTACACTCGTGGAAGAAGAACTGAAACTTTGCTCACAACGATGAATTTGAATGCAATAAATGGTGGTGTAACAGAGAATATCGCTTATAATCATATTTTCACAGATCCTGGTGAGCATGAGATCAAGATTGAAGTTGACCCGGATGGTATTGTAACAGAATCTATTGAAACCAATCAGATTATTTCAAAAACTATCACTGTTCTGCAACCTACAGCAGAGCTCTCTGCTTCTGCGATAAATGTTTCAAACGCAAATCCGGAAACTGGTGATTTAATCAATTATTCAGTTACTTTAAGCAACAATGGTAGCAATGATGCATCTAATTTTGATGTCACCTTTAGTTTAGATGGTGTACAGCTTGGATCTTCTATATCAATTTCATCTCTTGTAGCTGGTGATAGTCAGATAATCAATTCTGAACAATGGATTGTAGATGATTCTCCTCATGTCGTAGCTGTTAATGTCGATATATTTGATGTTGTTCCTGAGATTAACGAATTTAACAACACTATTCAGAAAGATATTGGGATAGATCTCAGTGCAAATACAAATCATTATTACAATGGAAATAGTATTTACAATCGCTTACAAGTTCAGATGGGTATTCCTGTAGAATTGTATTCCCGAGTTTACAATAACGGAACTTTTGGAGCAGCAAATTCTCCTGTTTCATATTGGATTGATGATGAACTTTTGGGATTAGACATAGTACCATTAGTGAATAGCAGGATGTTCTCACAATCAAGTGTAATAACTCAGTTTAATACAGCAGGAAATTATGCAGTGAGAATCTACGCAGATAAACAAGCTGATGGAACAGGAATATTTAATGAAATTGATGAATCCAATAACTTTGTTGATCTGTATGTTCATGTATATGAAGAAAGTTGCGATCTGGAAATTCTTTCTCATCATATTGCACCGGAAGAGCTGAATCCGGATACCGAGGAAGAAATTACAATTTCCTTTACTATAGTTAATAAAAGTAATATTGATTCCGGTCAATTCCTTGCTCGTATTCTCGTTGATGGTACAATTCTGGAAGATAATATTCTGGTAAATTCGATCCCAGCGTATGGTGAAACAACAATAATGAGTACACAACTTTTTTCATCAGCAGAAATTGGCGTTCACATTATCCGCATAGATGTGAATTATACTTCTGTAGTAGTTGAATATGATATAACCAACAACACAGCAACAAGGGCAGTCATTGTAGGCGATGCTCCCGATTTCCTATTTAGTGAAAATGGCATCATACTTTCTGACGATGAACCTGAGGAAGGTGATCAAATAACAATCTCTACATATCTTCTCAATTATGGTGGAGCTGATGCTTCGGCTATGGTGAAATTCTGGAAAGTTGTGAATACAGATTCTACTATGATCTATTCAGCAAATTTCTCAGTGACATCTCAAGATTCAGCTTTTGTATCTTTCCAATGGTACACTTCTTCACCTTTTGGTACTATTTATGCCGAAGTTGTAAATTCAAATCCTGCTGAATTCAATACTTTAAATAACTCAGCGATCAAAGGATTTGGTAACACAATCCAGCAAATTGATATAATTGCTGATGTGGATGTGGACGAAGATGAAACTGATTTTGTAGCAGCAGACCTTGATGAAATTTTTGAGAATGTGGATGATACTTCTTTGAGCTACTATTTTGAGACTTCCAACGATAGCATCTTGGATTCCTTAAATGGAGATAATCATCTTATCTTGAATTTCTCTACGAATTGGAATGGAGCTGGTGAATCATTTACTGTAACTGCGGAAAATATTTATGGAGATACTTTATCTATTCAGATTCAAGTCACTGTAAATCCACAGAACGATGCTCCTGAAATAGCTTTACCTACCTCTTTTACAATGGATGAGGATTCCTCTCAAACCTTTGATTTTAGCATCTATATTTCTGATGCTGAGCAGATATTGGGCGAATTAACCTTATCATTCAGTGGTAATGTAGAAGTTATTGTTGATCAAACTGATTTTGAAATGACCTTCTCCGCTCCAGCTGATTGGTTTGGAATGGAAACAGTAGAATTCAGTGTTAATGATAATCAAGGAAGAAGTATTTCGACCGATAGTGCTTTGATTGTTTTCAATCTTGTTAATGATGTTCCGGTAATTAGTTTTCCTGTAGAATTATCTTTTGAAGAAGATTTATCGGAAACTTATGATCTTTCGGAATTTGTCTCGGATGTGGATAATCCACTTTCGGAGCTTACGCTTAATTCGGCAGGAAGTACTCATATTAGTGTAGATATTTCAGGAATGGAAGTTACCTTTTCTTCAAATACAGAACATTGGAATGGTGATGAAGAGGTTCTTATAACTGTTTCAGATAATGTTACTCGAACAAGTTCTAATAAACAGGTATCACCAGAAAATTCAAAAAACCGAAGTAATATTTCTGATGTAATAATGATTCACTGTACTCCTGTTGATGATTTTACAGAATTATACCTTCCCGAATCTCTTATCTTTGGTCCGGGAGAATCAAGAGAACTTGATTTAGATGATTTTATGAATGAATATGATGGTGATAATCTCTCTATTCAATTTATGGGAAACACTGAAATAACAATCGAAAATACTGATCTGGTATATACTTTAAGTGCTACGGAAGAATTTCTAGGTTGTGAAAATATTCTGTTCGTTGTTTATGATGGTATATCATTTGCCTTTGACCAAATTGCGGTTTGTTCTTCAATTGTTCCGCAAGATGTACAAATCTCAATGGTTGGGAATACCGTTGAATTGAATTGGCTGGAAATTATTGCAGTAGATTCATACAAGGTGCATAGTTCAGATGATCCATATAGTGATTATACAGAATTATTATCAGGAAGTTTTTCTCAAATTGATAATCGTATTTCTTGGACAGACATCTGTAATTCGGAGCAACAGTTTTATCGGGTTATAGGAGTACAAGATGATCCTCTTCGTTGCCGTAAAATCGGAAAAGAAATTGTTCTTGATGAAAAATTGAAAGAAGAAATTCGACAATCTTATCTCTTAAAATTTGGTAGTAAAACTAAAAAATAGGTCACAATTGAAATAAGTGAGGGATAATTAGAATAAAAATTATCTCTCACAAAATTCTTAACTTTTCTTAAAAACGATTTAACTATAAAATATTATTCATGATCACAAAAAATAGAGTAAAAGCTTTATTAAAGATTGAATAAATACATTGATATGCAGATAACAAACAGCTTCACGCCCGAAAAGAAGGGCGTGACAGCTACAAAACATTAGACAACATGTCGCTCCACTCCATGTTGTCTAACGTGCGGCGTGCCACTAA
>JAIORE010000238.1 GCA_021108315.1 Candidatus Cloacimonadota bacterium | reverse complement strand
ATTTAAAATTGGATTCAAGATAATTATGATTAAAGAGTATCAATTCATCTGCGAACATCTATACCACACTTGAAGTAAGGAAGTAACATAATTTATTTTACACTGTTAAACAAAATCATTGACCAAATACTAAGTAGATTTTTTTTGCTCGAAAATGTTTGGGAGTTGCTAATGAAAATAGTATTAAATATTGCAACAGTCATCATCGGAGCCTTACTCGGTTTGCTATATTATAAATTTGTGGGCTGTCGCAGTGGAGCTTGTCCGATTACTTCAAATATCTGGTCGAGCATTATATTTGGGGCAGTTTTTGGGTATCTCCTACTTTCACCAATGATTCCCAAAATAATGAAAATAATAAAAAAATAAAAGCCAAATAAAAGTATATTCTATAACTATTGATTTTCATACTTCAATAACACTATTTACATTTTACAGATTATTAACTAAGTTATACCATCAAGCAATATCTAAATAGTCTAAAAAAATAAATCATTTTATAACTATTCAATATATATAGTTTTACCCCAAATTAATTCAAAAAAAACTTCCAACAAAATAAAAACATTTGACAAAATAATCTTGCAAAAGGTGTTGTCACTGATAGTTAAAAATGAAAGAAAATAGAGTATGATTGGATGTTAAATCGTTAAAAAAAACCAAAAAAGGGGTGTGTTATGAAAAAAATCGTTTTTGTCATTGTGCTGTTAGTTTGTTTTATGAGTATTTATGCAGAGAATGTTCTCGAAGGTACGGTAGATATTGATGGAAATTCTATCTTACCATTTATTGAAAATTATGATAGTATGGATTTGTTACCTAAAAGATCAATTAGAGCTAATTCTTCTATCTTAACTGAAGTAAATTATGATTTTTCTGCTGCGAGAGTTACTTCTCGAATATCTGAAAATATGGAATTTAATTATCTTCATATTGATGGTTTTGCAAAAATGGATATCGTTGGTGCTCCTGCACTACCAGCTCATAATGAGATAATTGCGATTCCTCGTGGGGCAACCGGAGAAGTTGTTATTTTAGATGCTTCCTACAAAGAATTTGATGGCTATATGATTCATCCTGCATTGATGCCTGCTCGTGATACAGAAGGTGCTCCTGAACCGGATTTTACAATTAATAAAACATTATATAATACAGATAAATTTTTCCCTGAAAATATCGTAGAAATTTTAGATATTGGTCTCAGCCGAGGAACTCCTCTCTTAAAAACACAAATTCGACCAGTTCAATTTAACCCTGTAACTAAGAAAATTAGAGTTTATTCAAATATCAATTTTCGTATTGAAACCAGTGGTGGAGCAGGTTCATTTGATTATATTTCAGAAGAAAACTCATTACAGTATTCAAACTTGTTAAAGCTAAATGTTCTCAATTCCTCTATAATTCCTAATGGTATCCCTTATGCAAATTATGACACTAGAACGGGTGAAAAAAATTACATAATTATCACTCATTCACAATATTTAACATATGCAAATCAATTGGCAAATTGGAAACGACAAATGGGCTATTCTGTAGAAGTTGTTTCTCAATCAAGTTGGACAGCAGCTCAAGTAAAAACGCAAATTTCTACAAGATATAATAGTTGGACTCCCAAACCAGACTATTTTGTAATAATTGGAGATCACACAGGTTCTTATGCTGTTCCAGGAGAAATTCATCAAGATCCTTATGATGGTGATAATTTTGCTACAGATCTGTATTTTGCTTGTATGGACGGTAGTACAGATTGGCATCCCGATATGGCTCACGGACGTATTTCAGTTTCATCTACAACCGAAGCTTCAACAATTGTAAATAAAATTATAACTTATGAAAAAAATCCTCCCACTTCTTCTACCTTCTATAGCAATATGCTCAGTTGTGCTCAATATCAGGATGATGATAATAATGGATACGCCGATAGAAGATTTTGTCATACAAGTGAAGACATTAGAGATTATTTGACTGTTGATCAGAATTATTCATCAACTCGTATTTACTATACAAGTTCATCCGCAAGTGTAACAGGATTAAGATATAACGATGGTTATTATTCTAATAGTCAACTTTTGCCATCTGCTCTTAGAAGCACTTCTTTTGATTGGAATGGTGGTTCATCGGATATAACATCAGCTATAAATGCTGGAAAATTTTTAGTTTTCCACAGAGATCATGGATATTCCGGTGGTTCAGGATGGGCTCACCCTTATTACACAACTACAAGTATGAATAGCCTTTCTAATGGAAACGAATTACCTGTTATATTCAGTATGAATTGTCATACTGGAGAATTTCAATTGAGTAATTGTTTTGCTGAAAAATTCCTGAGAATGAGCAATAAAGGGGCTGTAGGTGTTGTCGGTGCAGCTTACTACAGTTTAAGCGGATACAACGATGCTTTATCAGAAGGAATGATTGATGCAATTTGGGCAGATCCGGGTATTCATCCAAACTTTGGTTCAGGTGGCACAGGTTCAAGTTATGAAATTGGCGTAGGAAATGAAATATACACAATGGGTGATGTTGTGAATCAAGGGCTCTATGCGATGGAACAAAACTGGGGTGGTTCAACTTCTAACGAGAAATATGAATATGAACTTTTCCATTGGTTCGGTGATCCTGCTATGAAAATTTGGACATCAAATCCAAATAACAATGTAATTACAGCAAATCATGCTAATGAAATTTCAGAAGGAAGCACATCTTTTGCTATTACAAGTTCAAATTGCTCTGATGGTTTAGCAACCCTGTATTTTGATGGAGAATTAATAGGATCTACTACACTTTCCGGTGGATCAGGAACTATTTCTTGCTCTGCAATTACAAATGCTGCTTCTATTGCAATTATTACCATTTCCAAACATAATTACAAACCTTATACATCTAATATTACCGTTGGCTCCGGTTCAGGATCAGGAACTACAGTTCAAATTGGTTCAGGAACATTGACAGATCAACATATTCCTATTGAAGCATATTATGGCTATACCTATTCTCAATCAATTTATTTACAATCTGAAATCAATGTAGCTAATTCTCAAATTGAAAAAATTTCTTATTACTGGAATGGAAACAGTTCTTGGACAGATGCTGTTAAGGTCTATCTTGGACATACATCCAAAACTTCTTTTAGTGGAACTTCAGATTGGGTTTCTCTTAGTAGTTTAACACAAGTTTTTGACGGAAACCTTGGAGTTTCTTCTTCTGCCGGTTGGGTAGAAATTACTTTAGATCAACCTTTCTCATATAATAATTCTAATAATTTGATCGTAGCAGTTGATGAAAATACAAGTAGTTATCATGGTTCCGGTGATGAATTTCATTGTTCAAGTGTGAGTGGAAACAGGAGTATATATTTCTATAGTGATAGTACTAATCCAAATCCTTCCAGTCCGCCTACAGGTGGTAATTATTCAGGAACAAGAGCATCAGTCCCAAATATCAAATTAGTATTTGCTGATGGAACAACTACTTCACCATCTTTCGCTTTCAGTCCAAGTAGCTTAAGTTATGGTAATGTACAAGTAGGAAATAGTTCTACTCTACAATTTACAATCAGTAACTCA
>JAIORE010000023.1 GCA_021108315.1 Candidatus Cloacimonadota bacterium | reverse complement strand
TTCAAATTAACTCATTGCAATTTATAGAATTAGGTTTTTATGGGAATAAAAAGTGAACATTTTGATTTGAAAAGATGTATTCCACCAATTGACAAAATAGTTAAAAACTTATTTTTTCACCAATTTTATTTAGAAACCCACGATTTTAATCGTGGTAATATTATGCGGTAACAACAATAGCCGACTCTATTCGTAAAAAACTTCACTAGATTCATCATAATTATTCTACATTATTTTAAGTGTCTATTTTCTTTTAGATTTTAACTACCGAAAGAATGTCAAGATAACATATAAATGTGCAATATTAACAAATATATAGCCGCTAACTAATTGAAAAGTTGGCGGGAGATGGAAAAAATCTCGATAATGTGATTAAACTGTTAAAGACTGCTTTTCTTGACACTCAAATATTAAAACAATTACTGTCATTTTCATTAAATATTGATTGATATTTAAGTAAAAATGGAGTTTTATATGACAAATAAAAGATTTTTATTCATTCTAATTATTTTCCTAATAATTTCTCAATATCTTTTCTCAGTTTTTCATAAAGTTGGTGGAATTCATGTAGAAACGAACATAGCAACTATGGAAATTGAGAATAATCTGGCTTTTATTGGAACTTATAATAATGATCTAATGATATATGATATTAGTTCCTTAAATAGTCCCATTTTAATATCTTCATTGTTATTTCATAATTTAGTTCGAAATATTGAAATAGATGAAGATTATTGTTATGCTCAAGTTGGTGATACCACAATAGTTGTTATTAATATTAGTGATATCCAAAGTCCCAATATCATTAATGAATTTTCCTATTCAACTGTTGATATAAAAAAAATCTGTATCCTTGATGATACAATTTTTATTGCTCTGCAAAATAGGTTGCAAATAATTAACATAAGAGATGCACAGAATCCAGAATTATTATCTTCTTGTACAATACCAGTATCATCTTCCTCTCTAAAATGTTTATCAATAAAAAACAATTTTGCATTAGTTGGAACTAACAATGGAGTATATATTTACGATATAACAGATCATCTAAATCCATATTTACTGACTTTATTTGAACTTTCTTATGTAAAAGATATTGAAATTTATGAAAATTATGTTTATATAAGTCATACAGATGGATTAAAGGTTGTCAATATTGATAATCCTGAAAATATTCAAATAATTGGAGAATTCAGTGAATTTTGGTTAAATAATTTATCTATTGATAATAATTTCCTTTATGCAACCGGAGGGATCTCTTATTATGGAGATCTTTATTGCTTTGATATAAGTGATTTATCAAATATTTTCATATATGGGGAATATGCTGAAGTAGATAGAATTGTGAAAGTTCAAGATGAAATTCTTTATGCAATAACTACCTTAAACTATCAATCAAGTTGCACCTTTGTTGATGTTAGTGATGTTGAAAATCAATATTTTTTAGGGAGTGATATTTATGCATGTTATTCAGGAGGTATTTCGATAAAAAATAACCTTCTTGGAATTCGCAATCCCCAATATAATAGTAGTATAATCTTGCTTGATATTTCTAACCCACAGAGTCCTGAGTGGATTTATTCTTATAGTTATGGATATAACATGGAATTATATGCTTCTACTGTTACTTTCTATGATAATTTTGTTATTACAGGATTTAGAGGGTCATATTATGATAATTCTAGATTTATAATTCATGATACAAGGGACATTACCAATATTACTCCTCTTGGTGAAATTGATGTCTATTCAAGTTCAATATATGAAATAGCCGTAAAAGAAAATTATGCGTATGTAGGATGCGATGATGACCTTAAAGTATTTGATATTAATGATCTTAGCGATCCTTTTTATGTTTGTAATATTAATTGTGCTTATGTTAATGATATTGAGATAAGAGATAATTTTCTTTACCTTACAGATTACAATGCTTTAATAATAATTGATATTTCCGATCCTGAAGAATCAGAAATATTAGGAAACTGGGAATCTGAAAATAGTGCAAGGGCTTTGAATGTATTTGGCAATTATGTTTATATCTCTGATAATAACGGTGGAGTAAAAGTTATTGATGTTTCCAATCCAATGAATCCATTTTTAGTAAATACTGTTCTTCCCCACTACAATTCAATCATTTATGCAAAGCCTATTATCCAAAATGATAAACTAATAATTTCTGATGTTTGCTGGAATGAAATATTAGTTTATGATCTTACTTATCCTGCTTATCCAATTTTAATCAATTCTTTTAAATGGAATCTTCCTTCTCATGAAATAGCTACCACAGATGAATACTTAGTTGCTGCAAATGGAAGAGGTGGTTTCACTATTTTAGATATGGAAAATCTGACTCCAACTTTTCAAAATATTATTCAGCCAGAAGGTTTTGCTCTCAAAAATTTTCCCAATCCATTCAACCCTGGAACTACAATAGTATTTAGCATAGAACAAAACCAACAACACGAACAAGCAACAATTGAAATCTATAACATTAAAGGACAGAAGATAAAAAAATTAGAAATTAGAAATGCTAAATTTGGAATTAATGAAATTGTTTGGAATGGTAATGATGACTCTAATAAAAGAGTTAGCTCAGGAATCTATCTCTATAAATTAATTTTAAATGGAAAAACTGAAGCAGTGAGTAAATGTTTGCTTTTGAAATGAAATCTGCTATTAAAACTTTCCACATTAAAGAATTATTATGACCAAAATATACTCAGAATTTGCCAGAGTTTATCACGAGATGTATCAAAATATTTTTGATTACAAAAAGGAATTCGAATTCTATCATAAAATATTAAAAGAAAATTTCTCTACAAGTATTTTAGAAATTGGTTGTGGTAGCGGAAATTTGGCACAATATTTTTTGGAAACAGATTATGATTATGTTGGTTTGGATCTATCTCAAGAAATGCTAAATATTGCAAAAGAAGTTGAACCAAAGGCTAAATTTATTCAAGCTGATATGAGAGATTTAAAATTCCAAGAAAAATTTGATGCTGTAATTATTTCAGGAAGAAGTTTTACTTATCTAACTACCAATGAGGATGTCCATAATACTTTAATATCAATTTATAAGGTACTAGAAAAAGAAGGCATTTTGATCTTTGATAATTTTAATGCAGAAAAAATAATTAGTTATAAGAAAAAACATTTTAAGCAAAAATCGGAATATAATAGTAGAAAATATACGAGAATTAGTGTGAAGACACCAAATTTGAAAGATGGTTGGACAGAAAATTGGGAAGCAACTTATTACATTGAAGAGAAAGCGAAAAAGACCAAAATTTTTAAAGATAAATCTATTCTGAGATCTTTTACTAAAGATGAATTGAAACTTTTTTTATCTTTACACAATTTTGAAATTGTAAAATTGATTGATCAAGATATTATTTTTACAATCATAGCTAGAAAAAAGATTAACTAACATTTCTCACTTCATTTTCACTTTATCTAACTCACCCTCAGTCCCATAGGTGTTAACCTAACTTTATAACATCCTGTCCTTTTGGAAGTTATCTCGACAAAAGCTTCATTTCAAAAGCTAACATTTAAAATTCAAAAAAATCTAATTGAC
>JAIORE010000091.1 GCA_021108315.1 Candidatus Cloacimonadota bacterium | reverse complement strand
AGAATTACTTCGTAAAGAATTATATTATTCTAACCCCAAAATCCGTTATAAACAGAATTTTGACAATGTAATGTTTAAATTGCACGGTGTATTGAAATATAAACTCTTTGATAAGATAGAAAAACCGGATGAACATCAATTTGTCTTGAATGCCAAGAAACGACTGAGAGACCTGAGTGAGAAAAGAAATGAAATATTAAAAAGAACAAAGAGAGATGGAACAGAGAATATAGATTCCGTAAAAAGTATTTTTCCCGAGGCATCAGGATATATACTGGAAGCATATTCCAAAAAAGATGATGCAAAGAAGAAAGAGTTATTTTTGGAAGGTTTAAAGAAATTTCCCGAAAGTTACGAGTTAATGATCTCTTATGCCCGATTCCTCACAGATAAAGATAATATGAATCCTGATTTTGAGGAGGCTTTTAGTTTTTTCAATAAAGCAGATTTGATAAAAAAGAATGATCATTATCTATATAATTATTGGGGAGTTGCTCTATCTAATTTTGCAAAAACTAAAGATAACAAAGAAGCAGAAGATATCTATGAGAACGCTATTAGGAAATATGATCAAGCAATAAAAATAAAACCTGATGATAGCTGTGCGTATTATAATAAGATATTGGTTTTATATGTTTTAGCAGAGAATAAAACAAAACCAGGAAAATTATTCTCAAGAGCAAAAGAATATTTTAAACAAACACTTGATTTAAAACCGAACCGAGAGAAGCTTCTACAAATAGTAAAAGCAGAAGCAAAACCAAATGAAACAACCAAATGGATAAGAAGCAATGCGGTAAATATTATCCTGAAAATAGATAACCCGGAATATGAGGGGAATGTAAATTTTAATAAAAATGTAATATGGAATGATTTGGATGATACAAAATTAATTGATATCTCCATTTTAAAGGAAATAAAGTTTTTGACAAAACTATCATTATATAGTAATCAAATCACCAATCTCGAACCGTTAAAGGAATTGAAGAATTCAATTGAATTAGATTTATCAGGAAATCAAATCACCGATATCGAACCATTAAAGGAGTTGAAGAATTTAACTGCATTATGGTTACAAGATAATAAAATCGTTGATCTCAAACCGTTAAAGGAGTTGAGGAATTTAATTGAATTATATTTATCAGAAAATCAAATCACCAATCTCGAATCGTTAAAGGAATTGAAGGAGTTAAGAGTTTTATATTTAACAAGAAATCCCTTGCAAGAATCCCAAATAATAGAATTGAAAAAATATCTGCCGGTTACAGCCATTTATTTCTAATCATCTTGTCTTAATTTCTTACACACCCCACGGCTGAAGCCGTACCCCTCTCAAGAGGGGAATTATACTGCGTTTTAAATGAGGTATTTCTTTAGGCAATAAAAGCAAGCCCCCATCATTATTTTTCATTCCCCCATGGAATTTTTGTCTCTCCCCAGCATTATTTTGTATGTCTCCAAATGATCGGGACATGCCCCCGTGCATTTTGTGCATGCCCCCAAACGATCGGGGCATGCTTTCAAGCAAGCGGGACATGTCCCCGAGCAATTAGGGCAAGCCCAAAATCAAAAAAAACATGGTTTTATTGAATTAATATTTGTTTCTTTTTAAACATTGTATATCTTATTCTGAATGATGGATCGAAAGAAGTTCCGGCGGGTTGGTAATAAAATCCGGGGAGATCGGTTCTTAATACTTAGGTAAATTAAACGGAGGAAAAAATTATGAAAGATGTATTTCCCAGAGGAATCAAAGAGTTTCTGCTTTGGTTCGATAATTATGTTACTGTTGCCCGTAGAGGTAAACTGAAATCCGACTTTTGTGATCCGATCGGGATCTATCTGTAAAATATAATATCGGAAGTTGAAAAATAAATTACCCCGCAGATTTTCTGAGAAAGATCTGCGGGGATTTTTTTTATCTTAACCCCATCCCCAACCCTTCCCCTTCGCAAGGGGAAGGGAGTAGTTCTCCCCTGCACTTATGTTAAAGAGTAAAACTCATAATAAGAAATTTTAACATAAGTGCAGGGGAGTTAGAGGGGTTTTTCTTCTTGCTTTTCTTATGTTCCTTCTCTTAGATTTAAGAGAAGGACAGCAGGATGAGTTTTATCTTTTTCTTCCCCTTCATTATTGGATATTCCGTGTTGGATATTGTATATTTAATTTCCCTTTTTTTCATTTCATCTAATCTAACTAATAATTTTTTCTTTACATCATAAACACAATAATTGATTTGGAAATTAAAATGGTTACAAGGAGTCAACTATAATTAAATTTTTGTTCTGTTTTTAAAAACAGAACAAAAATAATAGATCTTTCTAAACTGGAATTTTATATTCCATATAGTGTGAAGCAGGCACAAATAATCACGTTATGTTTCTGTAAAGAACGAAAAATAATAATCTTATGAAGAATATGATTCAGAATAGTAATTCCCTTTTGTCAGCATAGAATATATCACTCTCAATAATTTGTTACCGGTAGCAATAACAGCTTGTTTGTATTTCTTATTTTCATTTCGCTTTTTATGGTAATAAGTATTGAAAGTAGTATTTTCTCTAATGCAAGATGTCGCCATTTGATATAGGGTTTTCCGCAAATATTTATTTCCTCTTTTTGATATTCTACCTTGATACATTATTGATGAACCACTTTGCCTAATACTTGGATCCATTCCCATAAAAGCTGTTAATTGTTTATGATTATTGAAATTTCTAATATCATCAACTTCCAGTAAAAATTTCTGGGCTGTAATTTCTCCAATACCTTTTATTGATGTCAAAATTTCAAAATCAGTACTACAATTTTGTTTAATAAATGAGGATATAACGGAATCAAGGTCATTACTATGACTTTGGAATAACTTTAATCTCATAATTTTTAAGTTAAGAACTTTCTCCAGATATTCATCTCCATAGCCAATGGAATTTTTTGCTAATATTTTCAACTTTTTTGCAGATATTTTTATTCTATTGCCCTTAGTTTTGTTGAATATAGCCTCAATCTGGCTTGTTCTTAAATTAGCAATTGAATTACTTGCCGAATATTTTTCAAGTAAAAGCAGCATTGTTTTAGTGAAAACATTAACATTTTTTTCGAGTTCTGGGAAAAGTATAATAAGTTCTGATTTTATTTCTGTTTTTACCTTTGCAATTTCTTCCGATAACTTATCTCTTTCTCTGCATAATCGTTTTATTGTGCTCATTTGTTTATTTTGTTTTGCCAGAATCTCAGGATTCTTTAAAGCAAATAAGGCTATGATAAAACTATCTTTCTTGTCGGTTTTAGTTTTTCTTAAACTCATAGATTTATGGAAATTATGAATCAAAAGAGGATTTATGACTGTCACATTGAAATCGTCATTCATAAGATAGTTAATTAGGCTTATATAATAGATACCGGTGGATTCCATTAATACTTGAATCAATGATTTATCATATATTTCAAGTTTTTTCAAAAATGATTCGAAGCCATTTTTGTCCATTGAGAATTTTTGATAAAATAATTTCTTTTGATTTTCATCAATTAATGTCGCATCAAAAGAATTTTTGGAAATGTCGATACCGACAGAGTACCTTTTTTGTT
>JAIORE010000247.1 GCA_021108315.1 Candidatus Cloacimonadota bacterium | reverse complement strand
CAGTTATTTTTAAATTTAATCTATTGCTTATGATTATTACTTTTTTGTATTACACCCATGATGGTGTCCTGATTTTTATTTGAATCTCCGAATGATTAATTTGCTTATTTTAAGTTTGTATTTTATTCAATTTTGTAACGAAAATCAACGGTTTGGATTATAAACATAGCAATGTTTTTTATGTTTTTGAAGACTATATATTTTCAATACTTAAAAGTGAAATATTAGTTTATATGTATTTTTCCAGACAGAATAATTGACACGATAATATTTCAATAGAAATTTGTCTAAAATTAAATAATGGAGGATTTATGATAAAAAAAATAAATTTGATCATACTGCTAACGGTTTTCGGAATTTTCAACTTTCTTTATGCAGAAAAATCTTTTGAAAGACTTGGTAATGAGGCAGAATTTTCTGGAGATGAATTTTTCAATGCCAAGAATTATCTCAAAGCTGCCGATAAATACAAAAATGCTATATTCAATTTTCAGGAAGCCAAGAAGAAAGATGGAATTCCTATTGATGAAAAAATAACAAATATTGATGATAAATTATATAAATCATTCTATTTCGCAGGTTCGTTTTCAAAGGCAATTGAGATTTTAAAAAGAATTAATGGAAGATCATATAGTCTCAAAACTACGAAATTGATTGCCCAAATCTATCAAAAAAATATGAAACAAACAGATGCTGCGATAACTTATCTTATTGCGGAAAATTCAAAGCAGAGAAAATTTATTTTGGAAAAGAAAATTGCTTTGTATTATCTGAAACTTGAGAAAAAAAGGAAAGCATTGAGTTGGTTCATAAAATCATATGAGTTAAAAAAAGATCCAGGTGTTATAAAAAATATTGCTACTTTATATTACCAATTGGGTGATAATAAAAGTGCTGTTCAAGCCTATGAAGATTTCTTAAAAACAAATCCATCGGAAGCTGCTACTAAAAAAACATATAAAAATATGGCTGTTTTATATGAACAAATGAACAAGATTAGCAAAGCTACCGAATGTTACGAAAAATATCTTACATATGATTATAAAAAAGATATTAATATGAAACTTATTGATCTTTATTATGAAGCTGAAAATTATACATCATCTTTGTCTAAGATAAAGCAATTACTAAAAAAATATCCTAATAATTGTGATGCAGTTTACTATAGAGCAATGATAAATTATAATAGAGAAAATAAAGTTGCAGCGAAATCAGATTTTAATATTTTACTGAGTTGTAGTAATTATAAAAAAGCTGCTAAGAAATTTATTGAAAGTATTGATTCGGAATAGGGTATAATTATGAGAAAAATTGTTGTTGCCGGAAACTGGAAAATGTACAAGACTTATCAGGAAGTTGATGAATTTATGGGACAACTTTCCGGATATTTAAAAGATATTGAGTTAGATAAAACTGATGTAATAATCTGTCCTTCATCTTTGTTTTTGAAATTAAGTAATGATTATGCTACTAAAAGTAAGTTTTTTATTGGAGCTCAGAATATTCTTGATGAAGATTTTGGGGCTTTTACTGGGGAAATTTCTGCTCCTATGCTAAAATCGTTAAAATTGAATTTTTGTATTGTGGGACATTCTGAACGAAGAAAATATTATAATGAAAAAGATGCTGATGTTAATAGAAAAATCAAAAAATTATTGGAATATGGACTTAAACCTATTGTTTGTGTCGGGGAATCATTAGAACAAAGAGAATCGGGAATCACCGAGAAAGTTGTTTTGTCTCAGCTTGAAGGAGCTTTTGAGGGAATTGAATTTAGCGAAGAGATTATGATTGCCTATGAACCTATTTGGGCAATTGGAACAGGGAAAACAGCTTCTCCGGAGCAAGCTCAAGAAATTCATAAACTTATCAGAAACTGGCTTACCGAAAGATATTCTGTAGAAAATTCCGAGAAAACTAAAATATTATATGGTGGAAGTGTAAATCCTGGAAATGCTCAAAATCTGTTCTCGCAAGTAGATATTGATGGTGGTTTGATTGGTGGAGCTTCCTTGAAGATTGATAGCTTCACAAAAATCATAGAAATTTCACAGATGTTGTAAAGTTATAAAATCATAAATTTATAGCTTATCAAAATTATTTGATGAGCTATTTTTTTTTAAATATATAGGAAGGTATTAATGTTAAATATAAAATTTATCAGAGAAAATGAAAAGATGGTTAGGGCAGCAATATTAAATAAAAATGAAAAAGTTGATCTTGATAATGTTCTGAATCTGGATCAAGAAAAGCGTAAATTGCAATTCGAATATGACAGCAATAAAGCAGTACAGAATAAGCTGTCAAAACAAATTCCAACTCTAAAGAAGGAGAAAAAAGATGTTTCTGAAATAATGAATAATATGAAAGAGTTGTCTTTGAAAAATAAAAATATTTTAAGTGAGTTGAATATAGTTAGTAAAAAATTTAATTATGCAATGCTAACAATTCCCAACATACCTTCCACAGATGTCCCTATTGGAAGAGATGAAAGTGATAATGAATTTAAATATGAATGGGGGAAAAAGCCTGTTTTTGATTTTGTTCCTAAGGATCATCTGGAATTAGCTAAAATTAATTCTCTTTTAGATCAACAACGTGCAACAAAGATGTCCAGTAGTGGTTTTATGGGTTATTATGATAAAGGGGCAATGTTAGAAAGAGCTTTAATCAATTATATGTTGGATTTTCATATTCAAAAACATGGTTATACAGAAATCTCTTTTCCTATCTTAGTAAATAGAAAGGCAATGATAGGTACAGGACAACTACCCAAATTAGAAAACGATATGTATCGTATTGAACAAGACGATCTATTTCTTGTGCCTACTGCCGAGGTTTCTACAACAAATTTTTATGCAGAAGAAATATTGGCATCAAAAGATATACCTGTTAAATTTGTTTCGTATAGCCCTTGTTTTAGAAGGGAAGCAGGTTCTTATGGAAAAGAGACAAAAGGCTTGCAAAGATTGCATCAGTTTAATAAAGTAGAAATGGTTCGATTTGTTAAAAAAGAAGATTCTTATATAGCTTTAGATGAAATGAAAAATGATGCAGAAGAGATTTTACAAAGTTTGGGCTTACATTATCGTGTTATGAATCTTGCGACAGGAGATTTGAGTTTTGCTTCAGCTAAAACTTATGATTTAGAGGTTTGGGCTCCGGGTACAAATAGATACTTAGAGGTATCTTCTATAAGTAATTTTGAAGATTTTCAAGCTCGCAGAGCTCTGATAAGATATCGGAATGAAAATGATAAATTGGAGTTTGTTCATACCTTGAATGGATCTGGACTTGCTACTCCAAGGTTGGTAATTTCTTTATTAGAAAGTTATCAAAACGAATCTGGATCGATTGATTTTCCTGAAAATTTGAAACCATATTTGAAATGATAGAATTTTTATTTATGTAAGTAATGGTGTTGTTTGTTGTATTTTAGTGATAAATTTTGTCCTTAGTCAGTAAAAAAATAATATTTTTAGTTTGACACAAAAGGGCGTATATTTTTTTTGAGCGAACTTCATTTATTTAAAGTGAATTTGGTCATTAAGAAATTAAATAGAAGTGTAGAGAGTAAGTGAATAAGAATAGAG
>JAIORE010000083.1 GCA_021108315.1 Candidatus Cloacimonadota bacterium | reverse complement strand
TTTACCCTACGGCATTGTGGGAGGAAAACTGTTTGGCGGCTTTTATCATGGTCAGGTCACAGCAGAATTGGCTCAACGCATTCTGAAGGGAGAAAAGGTGCGGAATATTCCTGTGCTTACAGAACCGCAAACCCAATATATGTTTAATTATGAGCAGATGCAACGATTTGGGATTTCTGCTTCCAATCTACCGGTAGAAAGTATTATCATTAATAAGCCTTCCTCATTTTATGAAGAAAATCTGGTTTTGATTTGGTGCGTAATTGTTTTTATCGCTTTTCAAATGTTGATTATTATCAGTCTTATAGTGAATATTGCAAAACGCAGAAATGCGGAAAAAGAATTGAAAATCTCCAATCAACAACTCACAGCAAGTGAGCAACAGTTGATAGCATCTAACCAGCAACTTCTTGCAAATGAACAGCAATTGAAAGCTGCAAATCAACAACTTATTGCAAGTTCAGAATCAATTATAAAAAGCGAAAAGAAATATCGATTACTTGCAGATAATTCATTAGATGTGATCTGGAAGATGGATTTGAAATTAGTTTTTACTTATGTCAGTCCATTCATAAAAAATATGATGGGATACACAGTTGATGAGTGGATTGGAACTAGGTTATCTCAACATGCCAGTACAAAAGAATTTATTAACATGGCAAAAAAAGCTTTATCTGCTATTAAACATTACAAAAAACTTAAATATCTCACTTTTAATACGGTAATGTTGCGTAAAGATGGAACTGAAATTCCTGTTGAAATTACCTCAAAATTGCTGTTTAACAAAAAAGGTTTACCAATTGGATTACAAGGAACTACCCATGACATCACCGAACGCAAGCAAGCGGAAGAAGCATTAATACAGAGTGAATTGTTTCGTCGTAGAGTTTTTGATAGTTCCAAGATTCCAATTATTGTTATGGAATCTACTTCTTTTAAATTTATTGATATTAATCCAGCTGCAGTAAAAAAGTATGGTTTCCCTTCGCGTGAAGCCTCTCTGGGTAAAACACCACTTGATGTTTCTGCACCTGTTCAATATGATGGTGTTCCTTCATCTGAAAAAGCAGTATTTTATCTTGAAAAAGCATTGAAGGAAGGAAGTGTTACTTTTGAATGGCTTCATCGCTACCCTAATGGTGAATTTTGGGATGCCGAGGTTCATTTGTTATCCTTTCAATCAAATGATAAAACATTAATTCAATTTTCTCTAATCGACATCACCGAACGCAAGCAGGCGGAAGAGGCATTGATAACAAGCAATGAAAATTATCAGCAGGTTGTATCTAATATTACGACTGTAGTTTGGAAAGCAGATATTGGAGAAGGAGGAACTTTTGAAAATACTTATTCTTCACCAGTTTTAGATGAGTTATTGGAGTTACCTACCGGAACAATGAAAAACGACTGGGAGAAGTATTTCGGCTATATAAAACCCGAATATCTGGAACAAGTAAACAAAGCTTTCAAAGAAGCAATAATATCGCCGGGTAAACAAATTGATTGCGAATACGAAGTATTAAAAGGTAATGGAAAAATTGCATGGTTCCATTCAAAAGGCAGGTGTTTTGAAAAAAACGGAAAATTGCACGTTTTCGGCTCAACCGCAGACATTACAGAGCACAAACAAGCAGAAGATAATCTGAGAGAAAGCGAAACACGATATAAGAGCCTGTATTCTATGATGAGATTAATGAGTGACAATCTACCTGATCTTATCTGGGCAAAAGATATGGAAGGTAAATTTCTTTTTGTGAACGAAGCCTGTTCCGAAATACTTCTCGATGCCGAAGACACCGATGAACCAATTGGGAAAACAGATATATATTTTGCTCAAAGGGGACTAGACTCCCATCCGGAAAATCCTGATTATTTCACATTTGGGAAAACATGTACCGATTCGGATCAAGCAGTTCTGGATACGAAAAAACCTCTTAGATTTGATGAGTCCGGCAATGTAAAAGGTAAGTTTCTGTTCCTTGATGTTTATAAAGCGCCATTTGAAGATGAGAACGGAGATATTATAGGAACAGTGGGCTGTGCAAGGGTTGTTACTAAAGAAAGACGGGTGGAAAAGGAATTACAGAAAAGCGAAGAGAAATATCGCTTACTCACGGAAACAGCCAGTGATTCTATTTTTTTACATGACATGAATGGACAAATACTTTATGCTAATCGGGCTATGATAGAAAGTATAGGATATTCTTACAAAGAATTATTAGAGATGTCTATTCAAGATATTATTCCAAAAGATAAATTAAAGCAACTATTCGAAAATCAAGAACGAAGAAAAAATAAAGATCTTTCCCGTTCCATTTTTGAGACAGAAGGCGTTACCAAAAAAGGCAAAAGAATTCCTGTAGAAATAGCATCATCTCCTTTTATTAGGGATGGAAAATTAACAGCTATATTTGTAATCGCTCGTGATATCACAGAACGAAAGCTGGCAGAGAATCAGATCAAACAAGACCTGAAAATAAAAACTGCTCTTATTCAAGAAATATATCACCGTACTAAGAATAATATGGCTGTAGTTTCTGCAATGCTTTCAATACAATCCAGACGTTCTGATAATGAATTTGTTAAATCTACTTTCAAGGAAATAAACAATAAGATACAAGCAATGTCACTGGTTCATCAAAAATTGTACAAAGCAAAAGATCTTTCTAATATTAACCTGAAAGATTATATTGAGGATTTGGCAAATCTAATAATGCAGAGTTATGGTGTGCTTTCACAAAGAATAAAAATGAAATTCGATTTACAAGATGTTAAAATTTTAATAGATTCTGCTGTTCCTTTGGGTTTGATTATCAATGAACTTGTTTCCAATATTTTCAAGCACGCATTTCCTGAAAACCAAGAAGGAGAAATTTTTATTCGATTATTCAAAGAAGATGATGAAACAATAAATCTTGAACTAATGGATAACGGTATTGGTTTCCCTCAGAATTTTAATCCACGAAAAGATGGTTCAATGGGTTTTGCTTCTATTTTTTCTATTGTAGAAAATCAATTAAAAGGAGAAATTTCTGTAAAATCTGAGAATGGATTGAGATGGCATATCAAAATCAAAGACAACTTAAATAAAGAAAGAGTCTAATATGGATGAGAAAAAAAAGATATTAATCGTAGAAGATGAAGTTATACTTTCAGCTTGGTTGAAAATGCAACTTGAAGATGAGGGATATTTAGTTTGTGGTAGTTTTACAACAGGAGAAGAAGCAATTGAATTTGTGCAAAGTACAACCCCTGATTTGATTATAATGGATATAGATCTTGTCGGTAAAATTGACGGAATTGAAGCAGCTGAAAAAATAAAAGAGAAATCAAATATTCCAATAACATTTATGACAGGATATGAAGAACTTGAGATTTATGAACGAGCTCAAAAAACTAAACCAATTGCTTATCTCACAAAACCAGTAGAAATCTGGAATTTGAAACCAATCTTTGAATCAATTTTTTAGCTGAGCATTAATGAAGAAAATTCCTATAACAAAAGTGTCAGTGCCCAGATTGAAAGAATATGTGAAAGAGCACCGCACACTCTAAACATTAGCCAACATGTCGCTCCACTCCATGTTGGCTAACGTTCGGCGTGCCACTA
>JAIORE010000148.1 GCA_021108315.1 Candidatus Cloacimonadota bacterium | reverse complement strand
TTTTGAACTGAAAAATATGTCTTGAAAAATTGTATTAATCAACAGAGTCATGTATACAGATGCACAGATGATAATGATTATGACCTTAGGTATGAAGAAAACAATAAGTTTTGGGGTATCACATCCGGAACAGGTAGTGGAACTCAACTTGAGGTAGATTATCTGGCTGTATTTTCTCCTTATGGAAATGTAGAAGTCATTGATTTAGATGCTGAAGAACTTCCTGAATATAAGTCAGGTACAATAACTCAAAATACTGATTGGAATTCAGAGGTTTTAATCACCGATAATATCATAGTACTACCAGATGTAACACTTAACATAGATGCAGAAGTAAATTTTGCCAGTCATTGTACATTTACAGTCTATGGTACTGTAAATCTTCTGGATGATTCAGAATTTAATATTAATCATGCTTCTGAAGTTCTTATTGAAAATAACGGACTTCTCTCACTAGAATGGGGAAGCACAATAACCGGAGCAACCCCCACAACATACGGAGCAACTTCTCACGGTCAACCGGTTGGTGGCGAGGAAGTTATCACTGGAGATCGCATAATCTGTAAAGATGGTGGGAAGATTACAACAGGGGACTTAACTGATTATGCGTTACATCCAGATTATCCAGATGATGTACCATTAGCTAACATTGCTTCAAGTTCCGGTGAAATGTGGGACGGAATTTTTATTCAAAATCCCGATGATGAAGCGAATTACTGGTTTGTGAATTGTGACATTTCTAGAATTCATAAACTCTCAATTAAGGATGTTGGTGCAACTTTAAGAAATAGTGCCAATTTGAATATGTTTTATACAAACTTTTATAATTCAGGACAAATTATTGTAGAGGATGAGCATATATTAACATTTACAGGAGAGGGTGAAGGAGAAAATCATCGGGGTAATATTTATAATAATTGGGCAACTCCGATTGTTTGTTATAATTCAACTGTCCTTGTTGATAATGCAATTATTGAAGATAATGGTTACGACTCAGTTGGAAATTTATTGAGTTCCTCATGTGATGGTATTTATATAGGATATTCAGCAAATGTAGATTCAAAGGTTATAAATAGTTTAATCCAAAGAAATAGCGGAAACGGTATGAAAATGTATGGTTCAAATATTGAAATTGAGAATAATCAAATACTCAATAATGGAAGACATGGTTTAGATGTTGCCATAGGAACATTTGATTATCTACAGGATAATACAATACAAAACAATGTATATACAGAATATATAAGTGTTCAAGGCTCTTATACATGGGCAGGTTGTGCTAACATTATTTCAGATAATGCTGTAGATCAAACTGTGCCCTATGATCAATATATTTTGTGGGCTTATAAATGGGATGAAGTAGAACATTCAATTGATGTAACAGGAAATCCAATTTCTGACACAACCTTAGAAAGATTTTATCCATACAGGCGTGCTTTTGAATTCGATCCCACTTCTATTAGACCTCCAGCCAAAGAGATGCTTATTTCAGCTATAGTCGAGATGAAAAATGATAATTTTGAGGAAGCAAATTCACTATTTTATCAGATAATATCAGATTATCCCGAAACAAAGGAAGCAGCAACTTCTCTAAGAGGATTATTTTTTATCAAAAACTATACCGATAAGGATTATGCTTCTCTTCGGTATTATATTGACAACATTGATGTAGGGGAAGAAACTTCTCTTTATAAAGCTAAAGAAGATGTAAAGATAAAATCGTTCATGAAAGAGGAAGATTATGTAACAGTCATAAATATGCTGGAAGAAATAATTGCTGATCCTTCCTCGGAAGAAGAGAGAATCTATGCAATGATTGATGAGGGGTATTGCTATTTGAAACTTGAAGAATCAGGTGATAGAGCCAGACCTTCTTCTTGTACGGTTAAACCCAAATCATTTGATGATTTTAGAAATACTGTTCAACAGCTTGAAGATGAATTCCAATTATTTATGCAACCGGAAAATCAGGAGCAAGTTGCTAAAACAAGCCTTCTTACTTTTACTGAAAATTATCCCAATCCTTTTAACCCAACCACAACTATCAGTTTCTCCCTTTTAGAAAACAGCAATGTTGAACTTTCTGTATTTAATGTAAAAGGACAAAGAGTTACAACTTTAGCAAATAGATATTTTGAGGAAGGAAGTCATTCCGTAATTTGGAACGGTATAGATAACAACAAAAAATCAGTTTCTTCAGGAATTTATTTCTACAAAATTTCTACTGATAAAGAAACAGCAATGAAAAAAATGTTGCTACTCAAGTAACCTGACTTTGCGAATGGTTTTCATACTTCTTGTATTTCTTGACCTTCGCAATTATTGATATAAACCCCGAGTTGGTTTTGAAATATCTTAATCAACTCGGGGAATTTGAGGAAATTATGTTTAAATCAATGATTAATCTCGATCAATCGGGAAAAAAAAATCTGTTTATTTTCTTTGTCTTTTCATTATTTATTATTCACTATTCATTATTCACTATCGAAGTCGGCGGTCATCTCACCGAAAACACAACTTGGTCTCCTGAAAACAATCCATATCTCGTAGTTGATGATGTTTATGTAGATAGCAATGTAATTTTAACAATTCTTCCCGGAACAGTGGTAAAACTAAATGCCTCACCACTAACAAGTTATGGAGATATGGATAGTTTTGTCTATTACAATGGAGAAAATATTGCCAAAATGATTCAAGTTGATGGTCAATTAATAGCTAATGGTACAGAAGATAATCCTATAGTTTTCACCAGAATACAAGATTCACTTTATTATCATTGGGGTATTATTTATCTTCGAGAAGATGCCGGTTTGTGCAGTTTTAAATATTGTACGTTAGAATATTCTGCCTATTTACTTATAGTTCTTGGGATAATTCCTAGTGGAGCAATATGTATCCACAATGAAGATACAATAATAGAAAATTGTAATTTTATTGATAATCTAACTGGAGTTTATGTAAACTTCTTTCCCCAAAATATTGTTATAAAAAACAGTAATTTTTATAACATTGATAACATTTCTCCAACATATCCGGGTACCCATGAGAGAAGAGGTTTATCAATCGGTACAGCATTTTCAAATGAAGCGAATATTTTATTAATTGCTGGAAACTCTTTCACGGAAACAGGTTCTGGTTTCAGACATGTTAAAATTGATAATAGTATTCCCTCTCATATAGTAAATAACTATTTTTTAGGATATAATGGTCTCAAGGCATCTATGGAATCGGAAAAAGAATCGTATATTTTTGATAATGATTTTATTAATTTTGATCAATATGGTATTAGGGGAGGAGAAGAAGAAAATTCTCTTTATATAAATAATAATCGTTTTATAGAAGGAGTTGATGGAATAGATATTAATTATGGTTATGTGGAGATAATGGATAATTATTTTGAGGACAGTAAATTAGAATTATATAATGCAGAGAGCAAAATTGTTAACAATATATTTATTAATGATTCAGGTCCAGATTCAAATCCTGCAATATTTGGAATTCCAAAGGTTTTTAACAATAATTTAGTATATGGCTGTGTTTATGCATTCTCTGGTATTCCCGAGGATAATTTTAGTAATAATATTTTTGTTGCAAACGATTTTGCTTTTAA
>JAIORE010000243.1 GCA_021108315.1 Candidatus Cloacimonadota bacterium | reverse complement strand
TGAATGTTTTTCTTTCGACAACCGGTAATGCTATCAATGATTTTGATGTAACTTTAGAAAATGTAACCGGCTTAGGTGCCAGTTATGTTGAATTTTCTTACGATCTTTCTGCTTATGCCGGACAAGACATCTATCTTGCTATTGAATGGATTCAGGATACCTATGCTATGCTTGTGGATGATGTTAAAATCGGTCAGGCTTCACCAAATGATGCGGGAATGGTTTCAATAGAATATCCGAAAGATTATCATTTCTTAGAATCGGAAATTATTCCTGCCGGCACTATTATGAATTACGGATCTTCCGATATTACTGAAAATTTTGATATTACTTGTGAAATCTATAATGAAAATGCAGAAGTTGTTTATTTTGAAACTTTTACTCATACTGGAACTATTTCTCCTGCTGAAACCGAAGAAGTAATATTTGCTGACTTATGGATTCCTGCTGAAATTGGAAATTATTATATCACAATGACAACTGTTCTACCTAATGATGCTAATTCAAATAATGATGCTTTTTCAGTAGAAACCGAAATAGTAATTCATTATGGAACAAGTGATCCTGATGCATTCGGCTATCAATGGATTGACAGCACTGTAGAAGGCGGACCTGTTTATGATTGGATTGAAATAAGCGAAACCGGAACTTCATCCATAATGTATCAAGTTCCTTGTTTTTCCGGTGATGATAATTTTTCAGATCCTATAGATTTCGGTTTTGATTTTCCCTTTTATGGAGTTGATAGACCTTATTGTTATATTGATACGAATGGTGAGCTTCTTCTTGCTGATAATACCTGGTATGTGAATTATCCTCATCCTATTGATGCCTGGGATCGGGACGGGAATATGTTCAATTATATGTATCCTATTCCTGGCTATACTCAAATGCCGGCTTTAATTGCTGCTTATTGGGATGATCTGCATGTAGATGAAGGAATTGGAGATGTATATTTTCAAACTTTTGGTGAAGCTCCAAACCGTTATTTTGTTATTGAATGGCACAATGTGAGATTTCACGGAGGAACCGGCGGTGAGCCAACTCTTTGTTTTGAAATAATCTTGCACGAAAATGGCGAAATCGTTTTTCAGTATCAAAATGTAGCAACCGGACAGGTTAGCAATATCCCTCAAGATAATGGTGCAAGTTCCACAATTGCTATTCAAAATGAAACAGCAGATATTGGTTTATGTTATCTCAGGGAAATAGTAGAAAACGGGCAATATTATGGGGTTGAACCTTATGGTAATCTTTTATCCAATGAACTTGCTATTCGTTTTTATCAGGGAGAAGATCTTCAATCCCCATTTTTTGTTTATGAAGAAGAAAAAGGTAATACATTTGATAATACTCCAGCAGTTTCTGTAAAGATTTTAGATTCAAACGGAATCTCATCCGATCTACTTGTATATGATATGGGAAATGGCTGGGAATCACTGACACATTCATATTTGGCAGATGATATTTATCATTATCAATTACCTACAATTCCGAATAATACAACAGTAAATTATTATTTTGAAGCAACAGATAATTCCGAAAATCAAAATAACGGAACTTTACCTCAAAATGCACCTTCCGAATACTTTACTTTTAAAATATTGCCAACCGAAGGAATAGATATTCTTCTCGCCCATCCGGGCACAATACCAGGTTATCAGGATTATGCCGGTGTGGAATTTGCTAAATATATTATAGCTTTAGATAACGCTGGAGTTACTTATGATATTTATAATTATGCTGAATATGATAACTATACATTTCCTGAGTGCTATGAAGCGATTTTTACTTATGGAAATGCTTTTGGGCACAGTGATGAAGAAGATAATGTTTCGGCTGCTTTGATAGATTTTCTTGATTTCGGAACAAATGAAAATCCCAAAAATATTTTTATGGCATCAGATGAAATTGCCGGTAGTGCTTATATGTTATATAGTTATGATATGTATGAACGACCTTTAACTAAGTTCTATTATGCCTACTTACGTGGAGGATATATCGCCACCGGAAATAGTGGTGGAACAGATGGAATTGGTGGTCCTGATATTTATGATTATTCTGATGGTTCGGTTTTAACATCTGCAAATTGTCCTATTTATGATGCTAATCTGGAATTACAGGTTTATTCCAATAGTCCGGATGTAATTACAGCAAATGCTTGTTTAAATTATTATGAAAATGATGTTGTTAATCCTGATATAAATTCGCAAATTGCCTTTACTTTTGAAGATGGTCCATTTGATGGAGAGGCTTATGCTTATGAAGGAACAGCAGCTATTTGGTTGGATAATCTTGTCTATAAATCTTTTTTTACCAGTTTTGATATTTCCCAATTTACTAATGATAATGATATAAATACGCTCATTTCTAATGCGATAGATTGGTTTGCTTTAGAAAGCGGAACAGATAATCCTATTACTTCACCGAGAATATCCACTTTAGGACAGAATTATCCTAATCCGTTTAATCCGACTACAAAGATTTCATTTTCAACTACAGAATCCACAGAGAACACAGAGCTTTCTATCTATAACATTAAAGGTCAAAAAGTCAAAACAGTGGTAAATGAGAAATTAGAAATCGGTAATCACTCAATTGTCTGGAACGGAACGGATGACTCCGGTAAACAAGTAACCAGCGGAATATATTTCTACAAAATGAAATCAGGAAGATATACTGCTACAAAGAAGATGATCCTGATGAAATAATTTTTCGAGTCGTAAGGAAGTATGACAACGACTCGAGCAAACTTTAGTAATATCATTTCTCGACTTGATGTCCCTTTCGAATCGAAACTTACTTATGATGTTGATGAAATAATTTTGGAGTGCATCAAGCGTCTTGATGCAAAGCGACAGAATCGCTTACTCTTTTTTCATTTTTCTCGTTCCCAAGTTTTTCTTGGGAACGATGGAAGATTCGTAATATTGATCTTGAAATTATTTAAAACAAAAACTCACCTTTTTCAGTTCCCCTCTTTAGACGCTGTACTGAGCTTGAGTTTATCCTGAGCATAGCCGAAGGGAAGTATAAAAAGGGATTAGGTTTACCCCGTTAGATAAAAATTAAAAAATTATTCAAATTTATTTGCATTCTATCTCACTGGATTTATCTATGTTAAGTATTTATTAATTTTTCACTAAATAAAAAAATGGAGGAATAGTATGAAAAATACTAAAAACGCTTTATTACTGATTTTTCTTCTTTCAACAACACTCATCTTTGCCCAATGGACAATTGATGAAGGATTTGAAAGCGGAACAATTCCCGCAGGTTGGACAACCTATAATGTAGATGGAGATGGTTTTGAATGGGTTGCTTATCAAAGCTCGCAAGATGCTCATTCAGGCGATTGGATGGCAATGGCAAAATGTATGGAAAATGGTGGAAATGATTGGCTTGTAACATCACAAGTAACAATTCAAGATGGTGATTCATTTAGTTTTTTTGCTAAATCTTGGTATAGTACCGAAGATATGAATGTTTTTCTTTCGACAACAGGCAATGCTATAAATGATTTTGATGTAACTTTGGATAATATAATTGGTTTAGATGCCGGTTATGTTGAATTTTCTTACGATCTTTCCGCTTATGCCGGACAAGATATTTATCT
>JAIORE010000146.1 GCA_021108315.1 Candidatus Cloacimonadota bacterium | reverse complement strand
AAATTGGATTCAAGATAATTATGATTAAAGAGTATCAATTCATCTGCGAAGATCCATAGATGATATGCAAGGCAGAGAAAAAGCAGGAGATGACAATGTTTCATTTGCTGGGGTAGTGAAAGGAATTCTATCATCCCATTACAATAACAAAAGTCATCTTAAACCAGCAGCTTAATCATTATGCCTACCATAACGAACAAAAACGGAATACCTGACCCAATCTTTAGATCTATAAAGAAAGGCTGGTATTCCGGTTCTAACGTAAAACAATTCGCAAGTGTAACAGGATTGTTAAAACCACCAAAGATATTTGTATTGGAAAAACGACATGCTGATAATATCACTGAGGAAGCATCAGACTTGATTTGGTCTTTAATGGGAAGTGCAATGCACGCAGTTCTTGAAAAATCAGAATGGGAACATTCTATAAACGAAGAACGGTTATTTGCCACTTTTGGAGATAAAACTATTTCAGGTGCTGTTGATCTTTATGAAAATCGTACAATATCTGATTACAAATTTACTTCTGTATGGACATATATCTTCAAATCACGTATTAAAGAATGGACTGAACAGCTCAACATTTATGGTTATCTTTTCCGAAAAGTAGGTTTTCAAGTTGATAAACTTAAGGTTATTACAATCTTTAGAGATTGGAGTAAATCGAAATACAAATATGAGAAAAGATATCCAAAGCAAATAGAGACTATCAATCTCAAAGTTTGGTCGGATGAAAAAGTTGAATCTTTTATTATGAACCAGATCAAACTTTTTGAAATGGCTCTTAGATTGCCGGATGATGAAATTCCGGTTTGTTTACCTGAAGAAAGATGGCAGAAAATTAAATGGGCTGTGACAAAGAAGGACGCTCAAAGAGCAACAAAACTGTTTGATAAGAAATCTGATGCAGAAGATTATATACGTAAAACTAAAAGAGATGATCTTATAGTAGAAATTCGAGAATCAGAACCTATTCGCTGTCAGGATTATTGCCGCTGTAATAGTTTTTGTGATTATTACCAAGGACTACTGAACAAACAGAAAGTAGCACAATATCTATAAGGGGATTCGGTTCCCCTTATAGAATCTTATCCATATTGATATAGACATCATCCATTTGATCTTGAGTAATACCAATATATCTTAGTGTAATATCTTGTGATGAGTGATTAAATATCCTAATTAACAGGGATAAATCTACTCCATTCTTGTAAGCATGATAACCAAATGTTTTTCGTAAAGTGTGAGTACCAATTTTTTTTCGAATACCTGCTCTATAACCAAAATCATTCAGAAGCTGCCATACATATTGCCTACTGATTGGACGTTTCATTTTTGTTGAATTATTAGATTCAGATAAAAACATAAAGTCATTTATTTCATGATGTTTAAAGTTATATAATTCAAGGATAGATTCTTTCACTTTTTCAGATAAACGAAAGATTTTATTCTTACCAGTCTTTTTTTCTTTGATGGTTACTGAATCTCTAACTTGAATTTCATTGTTTTTCATAATAACATCATTCCATTTTAATTTTAAGATATCTGATATTCGTAGTCCTGTCTTAATTCCAATTTCAAAAATTGTAACTTCTTTGATCTTACTTTCATTTCTCATTAGTTTTTTGATTTTTTTGATTTTTCTTGTGTCACGGATTGGTTCTACATAGTTAATAGGATTTCCTCTACTTTTCATATTGGGAGTATTTTCACGGTTTGTAATGTAAAAAAACCGAAACCAAAATTTGGCTTCGGCATACATTGCTACTTATCCTATATATAATATGTAGTTATAGATTAATATTCTACTTTACAGAATGGTTTTGTGTAAAGTAGAATCGTTAGTTCGAAACTTTTTTAAAACCTTTACAAATCATAGTGCATTTTTAGTTTGGTTCTAATGCAAGGTGAATCTTACTGAGTCTCCTTGCAAAAGAACCAAGAGGTAATAATGAATAGTCTCGAAGAATATTTTATTGCAAATAAAGGCTATGCAGTAATGAAAGATCTCAAAAACAATAGTTTTCATACAAGAGCAATATCGAAAGCTGTTGAAAATGGGATAATTGAAAAAGTGAAACCTGGGCTTTATAAACTGATAGATTACGATTGGGATGAGAACAATAGTTTTGTAGATATATGCAAAGCAAAAAGGGATGCGGTAATTTGTTTATCATCTGCTATGCAATATTATAATCTTTCAACAATTAACCCTCAATTGATAACAGTTGCGGTTCCTGCAAATACAGATAAATTTAAACTGAAATACCCACCAATAAAAATATATTACTTCTCAAAAATTCTGTTTCCTGTTGAGATAGAACAAGTAGATACAGAGCAAGGAGAATTTAAGATTTATTCATTAGAAAAAACTATTTGTGATGCATTTAGATATAGAAACAAAATTGGTGAAGATATTGCTTTAGAAGCATTAAAAAATTACCTACTTAGAAAGAATTCAAACTTATCAAAACTACATAAAATTGCAAAGCAATGTAAAGTTAATTCAATATTAGAGCCATATATTAAAGTATTAGTGGTGAACTAATTATGAAAAATATTGAAGCTTCAGTCAGAGCAAGACTTCTAACACTAGCTAAACAGTCAAAACGTGATTTTAATGCAATACTACTCCAATATTTCCAAGAACGTTTTTTATATCGTTTATCTATATCTGAGTCGAATGAGAACTTTGTTCTAAAAGGTGCATTGCTTTTCCGTATTTACAAGATGACTGCCTCAAGGGCAACAACAGATATTGATTTTCTAGGAATAAATATTGCAAATTCTGAGAAAAATATTGTGAGCATATTTAAAAGTATCGTGATGATCAGCTGTGATGATGGAGTAAGGTTTGATGAGAATAGTATAACTTCAGAAATAATAAAGGAGCTTGATGATTATTCAGGATTACGAATTTACTGTTTAGCATATCTTGGAAGAACTAAAAGAAGAATTCATTTTGATATTGGTTTTGGAGATATCATTGTTCCTAAACCTGTTATTTTGGATTTTCCTGTATTATTAGATAATCAACCTGCTCCCAAGATAACAGCTTATACTGCAGAATCAGCAATAGCAGAGAAGTTTGAAGCAATTGTGTCGCTAGGATTTTATACCAGTCGCATGAAGGATTTTTACGATGTTTACTATATGTCTAAGAATTATTCATTTACCGCTCAAATATTGAAAAAAGCAATTAAAATTACATTTTATAGTCGGTCAACAAACCTATCTGATCAGTAGCAAATCTTTTCTAATGAGTTCAGGTTAGATTCAAACAAATCTAACCAATGGATAGCATTTATGAGCAGGCTGAGTATTGATACAGAACTAACTTTTGAGGAATGCGTAAAATATATTGAGAAATTCATTACCCCAATATTGAAAGAAAATTCGAATAATTTGAAATGGAATTCTGAGCAAGAGGAATGGGAAAACTAGTATTTTAGGAGAGTAGTTTTGAACTCAGAAGAAATAGAAAAAATTAAGAAAGAAAATGCTCTTTTAAGAAAACTATTAGGATTATCTACAAGTGAAATAATAACAGAAGAAATCGTTGATATACTACTCCCACTTAGAACTGTCCCTTATCTGAAGAATAAACAAGTTGAAAGT
>JAIORE010000028.1 GCA_021108315.1 Candidatus Cloacimonadota bacterium | reverse complement strand
AAGAACTACGAAAAAAATCAATTACTGTTGCCATACTTAAAAAATATTTTGGGGGGATGCTAAAAATTCTATATAATCAAGCTTGACATAATACAATCTGTATTATTTCTACACAAAATAACGATAAACGATTAAAAAATAATATGAATTTTTTAGAGAATTTGTTTTTGGAGGAATTATGAAAGGTATTCGTCTTAAAAGAATGGAAAAAGAACTATTAAAAGTAGTTTCTCAGACAGTTAATAGTAAATTACGAGATAAAAAACTTCAATTTGTGACAATTAGCGAAGTAAAACTTTCTGGAGATTTTTCTATTGCCAAAGTTTATTTTACGGCACTCGGTAGAAAAGATATAAAAACCATTCAAAAAACTTTAACGAGAAGTTCTGGATTTATCAAAAAAGAAATTGGAACAAAACAAATTATGCGATCTATTCCGGAACTTCACTTTTATTTTGATGAAGTAGAAGAAAACGCTCGTAAATTAGATAGTATTTTTGATAAAATTCATAAAGAAAATTCTGGAAATGAAGGAAATAAAGATGATTAGTAATCTCGTTGATCTCAAGGATATATTTTTTTCTCTGGCTTCAAAAAACAAGACTATTGCAATTGTAACACATCAAAATCCTGATGGTGATGGTTTACCGGCTTCTTTTGCCTTGAAAAAGATATTAGCTCAGAGAAGAATTTATTCTAAGGTAATTCTTGAAGAAGAACCCCCTGAAATTTATGATTTTCTAGATGTGAAAAAAAACTGTGAAGTTTTGTCTGAATCAATGGAATTTGAACTAATAATTCTTGTAGATTGTCACGAGAAAAAGAGAGTTGGCAAAAATTCAATTCTTATTGAAAAAGCTAATGGAATTATTGCTATTGATCATCATCCTGCTGGTGAAGTTATTCCTTGTTCTAATACATTTATTGATACTAAAATTGTAAGTGCTGGAGCAATTATTTACCGTTTATTTGCCGAAGAAATTGAGTATTTTCCAAAAGATGTAAAAAATTATTTAGGAAAAGCTTTTTATACAACTATTCTTAATGATACTGATAATTTTATGAATGCAAATGTTGATAAACTGACCTTTGAAATTTGTGCTGAGCTTATGGAAACAGGTATCACTCCCGGGAATATTACAGAAAAATTTTTGCTCAATAAATCCGCTTCTGAGATGAAATTTATCGGAGAAGTGCTTTCTACTATTGAATTACATTATAACGGAAAAGTGATGTTTCTCAATTCTACTTTGAAAATGTTGCAGGATAATAATCTTTCTTCAGAAGCGACAACTAAACTTACTCGCTGGGTAAAAGGGACAAAAGGTGTAAAAGTTTTTGTTTATTTTAGAGAAATCGGGGATAATAAATATCGTTTGAGTTTAAGGTCTAATTTTATAAATGTGAATGCTATTGCTGTTAAATTTGACGGAGGTGGGCATACAAAAGCTTCCGGTTGCGAAATGAATGGTGATTTTGCTGCTGTTAAAGAGATAATTTTGAAGGAGATCGGAGTTCAATTATAATGCAGGACTTTGGATTTTTATTAATAAATAAACCTGTGGGATTAACTTCTTTTCAAATTGTAAAAAAAATACGAGCTATTACAAACATAAAGAAAATTGGTCACACCGGAACCCTTGATCCATTTGCTTCGGGACTTCTGCCAATTTGCGTGGGAAAAGCAACTCGTTTAGCACAATTTCTTTTGAGTGATAAAAAAGAATATCGAGTAAAAGCTAAATTTGGAATGCAAACCGATACCGGAGACATTACAGGGAAAACAGTTCAAGAAAAAGAATTTAAGCCAATTGAAGAAACAGAATTTTTAGAAAAAATACCTCAAATTTTGAATATTAAAGAACAAATTCCGCCAAAATATTCAGCGATAAATATAAATGGAAAAAGAGCTTATGAATTGGCTCGTAATAATGTAGAATTTAGTATTCCAACAAGAAATATCAAGATTTTTAGCTTTGAATTATCTACATTGAATCTTCCATTTTTTGAATATGTTACTACTGTAAGCAAAGGAACTTACATCAGAACTTTATCTGAGCAAATTGCTTCTTTGTTTGGTGAAATAGCGGTAACAACAGAACTTCTAAGAAGCAAAATCGGAGCATTGGTTATTCAAAATTCTGTGGAGATTAGTGAACTTACCCGCGAAAATTGGCGAAGCTTTCTTGTACCTGTAGAGCAAGTACTTACAAATTTTCCAACTATTACTTTGAATTCTGAAAAATCTCAAGATTTTATTTTTGGTAAAAGATTCTATTATGAATTTACTAATCAAGAATTTGTAAATATAGTTTCGGAAAATACGGATTATTTGGGATTAGCTGAAATTAAAGAGAAAATAATTCATCCTAGAATTGTTTTGGGTAGATATGTATTGCGTGTTTCTAAATGATTTATATTATTGATAAATTCAAAAAATATTAACCACCCCGATACAGTCATTCTTCCTTACGGAGCTGGCAAAAAATCAGAAAAAAATGAAATCGGTTTTTGTCTTTATTTTATTTTTATCCTTCATTATTGGATATTTCTTGTTGGATATTGGAAATTTATTTTTTTACGGACTTAATATGGTATTTATACAAAATCAAAAATGCAGTTTTAACAACTCAATAATCACAATGGGCACCTTTGATGGTATTCATCTTGGTCATCAGAAGTTATTGCAGAAGTTGAGAGATAGGGCAGACCAACTTTCCGGAGAAGCAATTGTCGTCACTTATCATCACCATCCTTTAGAAACGATTCATAAAAAAACATTTCCATATCTGCTTACAGATTGTGATAAAAAAGAGAAACTATTGAGAAAATATGGTGCTGATTGCATCCTGTATCTAAATTTTGATAAGAAAATGTCTGAGATGAAAGCTTATGATTTTCTGGAAAATATTCTAATCAAAAAGATGAAAATGAAGGAATTGATTGTGGGATATGACACGCATTTTGGTAAGTTTAGAGAAGGAAATATTGATTTCCTTAAGAAATATGAGAACAGATTTGATTACAAAATTCATACGGTAGAACCTTATAAAGTTTTTAATAGAATTATTTCAAGTAGCTTGATCCGAGATTTTATCAGAGAAGGTGATATGCTTGATGTTCATAAATGTTTGGGAAGAAATTATTCTCTAACTGGTAAAATAATCGTAGGTCAACGGCTCGGTAGAAAAATTGGTTTTCCAACGATAAATATAAGTCCGCTTGAAGATTACAAGCTTATTCCGGCAATTGGTGTTTACATTAGCGAAGTGTTTATCAATGAAAAAAAATATACTGGTGTGACGAATATCGGATATAGTCCTACTTTGAAAAATAACGGTATAAAAGAAGTTGAGACTTTCATTTTGGATTTTGATGAAGATGTTTATGGTAAAAAAGTAGAGATCACTTTTCTTAAAAAAATTCGCGATGAAATCCATTTTGCTTCTCATAAAGAGCTAATTCAAAAAATAAATAGTGATATTGAAATCACCAGAGATTATTTTTGCTGATATCTCTGTTTTCCGGCAGCTATATTCCATATTTAGTATCAAAACTCGACTCGGGATTTCAGAGAAACTTAGTCGCTGTAAATAAATAACCTTTACAAAGAGAAGTGATTTAATATTTTT
>JAIORE010000058.1 GCA_021108315.1 Candidatus Cloacimonadota bacterium | reverse complement strand
TGTTACCCAATATCCCTGAAAATTCAAATATAATCATGGATAATGCCAGTTATCTGCATCAACTTCAATTAAAACTGTCCGTTCATTGTTCAATTTAGCTAACAAACGGACAGTAAAGTCTTTGATAATGTTTTCTAATTTTCTGATGTGATGAGATAGAAATATTTAGTTTCTGATGCAGCACCTTCATCTGTATATGAATTGACATCAGAACTTCCAATTGCATCACCCCAATCTTCTGCATAAGGATTAGAAGAACGATAGATATTATAACTTTTTGCGCCTACTTCATCCCAAGATAGTTCAACATTATTCCCATTTACGATAATTATAACATTAGTGGGAATTTCTGCTGATGGTGGTGAATATTGCCAACTTAGATAAGGATATCCATCATTATTTACACCATCTATATTCCAGTAATCGTTATTTCCCGTATCATCATTTGGATTACCAAAAAAATCCCAAGGTATGTCTAAACCAACAGTGGTTAAATCAGTGAAAGTTGCAATATCTTTCATCTCAGCAGTTGTTTTTCCTGTACCACCTTCACTTGTTGTTTGACCGGATGTTTCTATGTCCCAGAAAGAGTTGTAAATGTTTGAACTAAGATTAGATGCAGCCAAACCACCAATGTTTCCAGGTACGCTTACTACAGATGCACTATAACAATTATTAATAGTAGAATTATTTTGATTAGAACCCACTATACCACCGGCAAAATGCCAAGAACCAAGCACAGAACCCAACGCACAACTATTGATAATATTGGAATGATCATTTGTTCCAACTAAACCTCCTAAATCAGAGACACCTAAGATTGTACAGAAACTATAACAATTATCAATATTAGTGTCTGATTCTGCCCTTCCTACCAAACCACCAGTACTATTAGCCTGATAATCTCTACCTTTAACTGTACCAGTGCTATAGCAGTTTTCTATCGTTGCAGAGAGAGATCTTCCAACTAATCCACCGACACAATCATCCCCCTTTATGTAAACATCTTCAATCCCGAGATTAGATATAGTGCCACTTGCATAACCAAAAAGACCTATATTATGAGTATAAAGTCTATCAATATCTAATCCAATAATTGTATATCCCATACCGTTATAAATTCCCGTAAAACGGTTACTATAGCTTACTCCAATGGGACTAAAGCCATCACCACCATTCCAACTCGAAGTAGATGATGCATCAATATCTGCTGTTTGGATATAGTGCTTGTCCCAAGAGCTAATATTATCGCTTAACCATAATAAATTGGCTAATGAAGATATTTGGTAAGGATTACCAGAAGTTCCTGCACCATCAGGTTGTGTGCCATTATTATTTACAGTTATATAATTAATTTTAATCTCTGTATCTATTTCCCCAAATTCATCACTGACAGTTAAAGATACAGTATAAATTCCAGAAACAGGATAAATAAAAAAAGGATTTTGATCATTTGAATCTATTGTTCCGTCGTAATTAAAATCCCAATCCCAATTTGTTATGTTCCCAATAGAGAAATCAGAGAATTGAATTGCTTCTCCTAGACTTGCAGAGGTTGTAGAAGCTGAAAAATTTGCATTTTGCTGCCAACTTAAATACGGATAACCATCATTGTTAATTCCATCAATGTCCCAAAAATCTTCTGTTCCAATATCATCATTTGGATTTCCAATAAAATCCCACGCATCATCTAATCCTATTGTACTCTCATCTGTGAAAGTTGCAATATTCTGCATTTCTGAAGTTGGTTTACCTGCTCCGCCGTTGCTTGTTGTTTGTCCTGATGTTTCGAAATCCCAGAAGGAATTGCTAGTAATGGGATTGCCATAAACCTCCCCTACCAAACCACCGGCTTGACTATAATCTGAACTCACGCTACCTGTGCTGTAACAGCTAATGATGGTGGAAGAAGTATTATGTGCCACTAAACCGCCAGCATAAATATATCCATTCGCATTACCTGTGCTGTAACAGTTAATGATGGTGGAATTGCTAACAATATCTCCCACCAAACCGCCGACATTATAATCTCCGTTTACATCAACATTTGTTACGCCGAGATTATCTATAATAGCACCAATAACATAACCAAACAAACCTTGATAATCTGATGTTGAACGATTAATATATATACTGTCAATTGTGTAGTTTTGTCCATCGTAGTTACCGCTAAATCGATTACCCCAAGTTCCAATTCCAATAGGGCTAAAACCATCTCCTTCATTCCAGTTTTCTGTATCACTCGCATCAATATCTGCTGTTTGGATAAAATAAGTGTTTGCACTCCAAGAACTGTTGTTTGTGCTTATCCATAATAAGTTATCTAATGTAGCAATTTGATAAGGATCTTCTTCTGTTCCAGTACCTAGTGGTAGTAAACCATAATTTTCAATCGTAATATAATCCGTCTTTGTTTCAGTATCGGAACGAGTTCCATCACTAATTGTTAGAGAAACAGTGTAAGTACCCATATCATTGTAAGTGTAAACAGGATTTTGCTCGATAGAATCAATTGTTCCGTTATTATCAAAATCCCACTCCCAAGTTGTTGGATTTTCGGTTGATTCATCAGTGAATTGAATTTCTGTTCCTAGTGTAGCGGATGTTTGATCTGCAGAGAAATTTGCAATTAACGGAGGTGATTGCCAACTTAAATATGGATAACCCTCATTTATCCGAATTCCATCGATATTCCAATAATCCTCTACTCCTGTGTCATCATTTGGATTACCAAAAAAATCCCATGCTGTACTTAAACCAATTGATGATAAATCTGTGTAAGTAGAAACATCTTTCATTTCCGAAGTTGTTTTACCTGTACCGCCATCGCTTGTTGTTTGCCCTGATGTTTCAATATCCCAGAAGGAATTACTTATAGTGGAATTAACATTATCCCCAATCAAACCACCGACTGTACCATCTCCACTCACATTTCCTATGCTGTAGCAATTACTGACTGTAGAAGAATAATTAATATACCCAATCAAACCACCAACTAAATTATATCCACCCACATTTCCTTCGCTATAGCAGTTACTAACTGTGGAAGAATGATTATATCCTACTAAGCCGCCAGCATAATAAAAATTACTGCTCACATTTCCTGTGCTATAGCAGTTGCTGATGGTGCAATGATTAACATTTTGCCCAACTAAACTGCCGACATTACTATCTCCACTCACATTTCCTGTGCTGAAGCAGTTGCTGATGATGGAATGATCATTATTAATTCCCACCAAAGCACCAACAAAATAATTTCCGTTTATGGCAACATTTGTTAAGCCGATATTTACAATCGTAGAACCATTTGTATAACCAAACATACCTTGACGATGTGATGTTGAACGATTAATATATAAACCATCAATTGTATAGTATTGTCCATTGTAATTACCGTAAAAATTGTTATTACTATTTCCAATTGGGCTAAAACCTTCTTCGTTGTTCCAGTTTTCAGTGTCAGTAGCATCAATATCTGCAGTTTGGATAAAATATGTGCTCTCTATCCAAGAATTGTTGTTTGTGCTTATCCATAATAAGTTATCTAAACTTGCTACTTGATATGGGTCTGCTTCTGTGCCTAAACCATCAGGTTGCACACCGTCTGCAAATAAGCCTATGTAGCTTATTAAAATCATAAATACTATAGATGTTCGCAGATGAATTGATACTTGTAAATTTTCATTTTAATACTATTTTATTATAAATATAGATTTAAA
>JAIORE010000347.1 GCA_021108315.1 Candidatus Cloacimonadota bacterium | reverse complement strand
AATTCTGTAAATCGATAAATCAATCTTTTCCAAAATGATTTTGTTGCATAAACATTATAATTCACAGTATATTTTTCATCATTCCAGATAAGATCGAAATAATTGTGAACTTCCTGAATAAAGGTGCTATTATCACTTGCTTTCAATAAAACATTCAATTCCAGATTTTTATTCCCGATATTTCTTTTGGTTAGATTTGCTGAGCCAAGAATGACCGTATTCTCTTTTTCAACAGAATCAAAAAAAAGTGAAGTTCAACCTGCTATTTCTTAAAATTATTCTGCTTCTTCAAAACATTCTCAATATGCCTTTCAAGAGCTTGACGAGACCCAATAAAAGCAGATATTTTGTAATAAACTTTTTCATTAAACATCCCGCTTCTTGTATGAGTATAGGTTGTTTCCGATGTCGAGTAAAGAAACATAAAATTTCCACTCGGTGAATTGGAATGATAAACAAGATAAAAATCAACTGCCATTGGATTTCCATAAATGGTTGTAGTAACTTCATCCCAGCTTAAAACGGCATCATCTCCATTCATTTCTATGTGAATCGAAGTTGGAGTTGAGGGTGGATTGTCTATACCAATTGCCTGCCATTCATAAGTTCCCATATCCGGTGCAGTCCCATGGTATTCATCTTCACTCAGGTCTATTAATACTTCTCCTTGAGCATATAAATAGGCAATTCCGGTATCTATACAGGGAGAATTCTCCGATAAATAATAATCACCATTTTCCTGATCTACGAAAAGCGGATCAGTATTTATATTCCCATCTAACCAATAAACATAATTAGACCAAGAATAGCTTTCTTCGGCATCTAATCCACCCTCAATATTTGAATAAGCAATTGTCATTGGAGTATCCAACTCTTCCCAATCAAAAAATATTTCTTCCGGTGTGTCATTCCACATAATGCAATTAACTAAACTCAGAATAGACATTCCTTCACAGTAAATTCCACCACCATGCACAGCAGAATTATTGGTTATCGTTACATTCTCAAGATTTGGATCTGATCCCCAGCAATATATTCCACCTCCCAATCCCAACGCAGCTGAATTATTAGAAATCATCACATTTTTAAGAATTGGGTCACCTCCATTAAAATAAATTCCGCCTCCACCTTCTGATGCAGAATTATTAGTAATCGAAACATTCTCAAGAATTGGATAAGATGATGTGCAGTAAATCCCACCACCGTAATGAAAATTACTTGCACCGGCAGCTGAATTATTATCTATCGTTACATTGAATAATATTAGATTGGAACTATAACTGCTAAAATGAATTCCACCTCCATAGTTTGCTGAATTATTTGAAATAGTTACATTCTCAAGAATTAGTCCGGAATTATTGCAGAGAATCCCACCACCCATAGAATTTAAACCATTAGAAGCAAAACCATTAGTAATTTTCAGATTAGATATTGTAACATTTTCCACAGAAACCAAACAAATTACTCCCGCCAAATCCTCTGCATCAAGGATTACATTTTCTTCATTTTGTCCGATTAAGGACACGTTGTTTGGTATATTGATCGGAAAAAATTCTCCGTTCCCGGAAGAGCTGTAAGTACCTTCCGAAAGAAATATTGTAAGAGGATTCAAACTATCAGCAAATATAATTGAACAAGCATATTGTATTGTTTTTAAAGGGTCATCTACAGATAATCCACTATTGTTGTTATTTCCTTGGGGTGACACAAACAAGTTTGCACTAACCTGATCTTGAATTCCATGCAAAATGTCGAAAGTAAAACTTTCTATAGGACTTGCCTGAAAATCTGTAGGATTTATCATGGTAAAAGTATCAACAATAACATTGATTGAAACAGAAGAATAGATATCACTTCCGACACCTCGATTATTAACATTATTCAAATAAATATTACAGCGATTCTCACTACTGAAAACAGGATAGGAGTTATAAGAAAGATTAATTCCACCACCCCAAACAGCAGAATTATTGACTATTGAAACCGTTTCAAGAATCGGATTGGATTCTTTGCAGTAGATTCCACCTCCTGAATCATCAGTTGAATTATTAACGATTGAAACATTCTCAAGATGCGGATTAGAATTTTCACAATAAACTCCACCACCTCGGTCCGCAGCATAATTATTGGATATCGTTACATTAATCAAAGTAGGATTGGATTCACAACAGTAAATCCCACCACCATTTCGGTAATCACCATCACCGGCAACAACCGAATTATTCTTTATTGTCACATTCTCAATAATAGGATTGGAATTTTCACAGTAAATTCCACCACCGGCAGAAGAAGAACCATTGGTAATAGACAAATTGGATATTGCTACATTCTCAACTTGATCAAATAGGATTACTCCGGTGAGACCTTCTGCATCAAGGATAACATTATCCTCATTTACTCCTGTTAAGGATATATTCTCAAGTAAATTAATCGGGAAAAAATCTCCGTTTCCAGAAGGGCTATATGTTCCTTCTGCGAGAAATATTGTATGAGGATTCAAATCATTGACAAAAATAATAGAATAGGCATGTTGTATTGTTTTTAAGGGTTCTTCCATACTTAATCCACTATTACTATTATCTCCTTCAGGTGAAACAAAAAGGTCTGCATTAATTTGATCCAAGACTCCATTTAGAATGTTAAAATTAAAATTCTCAATGGGAGAAGCATAAAAATCTGTTGGATATGATACTGTAAATGTATCTACAATTACAGTAATCTGTTGTTCAGAATAAATATCTCTTCCGCAACCTCGATTATTATTATTGTTCAAATAAATATTGCAACGATTTGCACTACTGAAAACCGGAGTGGAATTAGTAGAAATGTAAATACCACCACCCTGGTAAGCAGAATTATTAATTATAGAAAGATTTTCAAGAATAGGATCGGAATAATGGCAGTAAAATCCACCACCATTTCCCCCTGATGAATTATTTTCTATCAGGACATTATCACAATTAAGCTCTGACGAATTGAAGTAAATTCCACCTCCCGAAATAGCTGAAGAATTATTACTTATGATTATATCGGTAAAATTCAGGTTGGATCCAGTAAGATAAATTCCACCTCCCGAATGAGATGCTGAGTTGTTTTTTATAATTACATTATTTAAAGTGATATCTGAGTCATAACGACCATATATCCCAGCCCCAGAATAAGCAGAATTATTCATTATTGTTACATTATCAAGATTTGGACATGAAGAATTGCTATAAACTCCACCTCCATGATGTGCAGAATTATTCGTTATTGTTACATAATTGAGAAAAGGATCTGAGTTATAACAATAAATTCCACCTCCACCATGATTAGAATAATGTACACCAACTGACAAATTATTCATTATTGTAACATTTGTAAGTATCGGATTGGAGTTTTCGCAATAAATCCCACCACCAAAGCCATCATCAACAGAATTATTGGTTATCGTTACATTTTCAAAATTTGGATCTGATGAATAGCAATAAATCCCACCACCATTATCGGTGGTAGAACCATTAGTAATTGTCAGATTAGATATTGAAACATTATCAACATTATCAAATTTCATTACTCCCGTAATGCCTTCTGCATCAAGGATTACATTATCTTCATTTTCTCCGATTAATGAAACATTGCTTGGTATATTGATCGGGAAAAACTCTCCGGTTTCGGTAGAACTGTAAGTACCATCCGAGAGAAATATTGTATGAGGATTCAGACTATCAGCAAATATAATAGAACAGG
>JAIORE010000111.1 GCA_021108315.1 Candidatus Cloacimonadota bacterium | reverse complement strand
CAGTTATTTTTAAATTTAATCTATTGCTTATGATTATTACTTTTTTGTATTACACCCACTGAGAAGTAGCCATCTTTTTCATTTCCGACCGAACGTAAAATTAGTCGGACTGGATTTACACCAGCTGACTATACAACACCTCGTGACGCACCGAATTTTCACAAATTAACACGAATTAAATTTTAAAAAATTTTTTTTTTTTTCAGCATTCTTCTACACTTTTGTGTTTTTGGGGAAATCAATTTTTTCAAATAAATGAAATGAATAATCAGCAAAATTGAAAAAGTTTTAATATCTGAAAATATAACAAAGTTATGTCACTTTATAAAAAAGCAATTGTATCATAAAACAAGTCATAATCTTATATTTTTCAACATAATACCAATATAGAATTTTCTTTTAAACATCAGTCTAAAATTGTTTTCTGCTCTTGACAAATAAGGTTCTCTTATCTTTTTTGTAATACTTTGAATTATTTTTTATTCATTTATCCACATCATAAAATAATTTTGGTGGATAACTTCATATAAAGATATTTCATGTATCAGTTTAACTTATTATAGGATTTGTAGTTAGGTATTATTGTCGTATGTTTATAATATGTGGATAATTATCAAAGGAAATTATCATGGTTAAAAAAGATATTTTATGGGATAATGTTTTGGATATTTTACGAAAAAATATTAGTGAACAGAGTTTCAATACATGGTTCAATGAAGCGGAAATAAATGAAATTGGTGAAGATCACGTAAAAATAAAAGTTCCTACTCAATTTATTTCAGATTATTTAAACAAAAATTATAGTTCAACTATTTCTGAAATTTTCTATACACTTCTCAACAAAAAATGTTCAGTTAAATTTATAAATATTCAACAGCGAAAATTTACTACTTCTCTTCCGGATTATCAAAAAAATATTGTGAATAATCTTAATACAAAATTGAACGAAAAATATAATTTTAGTGAATTTGTTATCGGGAAAAATAGTCGTTTTGCTCACTCAGCTTCTTTAGCTGTTGCCGAAAATCCCGGTCTTTCCTATAATCCTCTTTTTATTTACGGAGATTCGGGAATGGGAAAAACTCACCTAATGCAATCTATTGGAAATTTTGTTCTGGAAGAATTGGATAACAAATCAGTTTTTTATACAACTACCGAAGAATTTACAAATGAGATGATCAATGGAATTAGAAACAACTCAATGCCAAAATTTCGTGATAAATATCGTAATTTTGATATTCTTTTGATTGATGACATCCATTTTTTATCAAAAAAAGAGGGAACTCAGGAAGAATTTTTTCACACTTTCAATGCTCTCTATGAAAAAAAGAAACAAATTGTCTTAACCAGCGATCGTCCACCTAAAGATATTTCAGGATTAGAACAACGCTTAGTAACGAGATTTGAATGGGGATTATTAGCCGATTTGAAAAGTCCAGATTTTGAAACAAGAGTCGCTATCCTCAAGAAAAAAGCTGAAGCTGAGGATATATTCATCAATAATAATGTTGTAGATTTTGTGGCAGAACATATTTATTCCAATGTAAGAGCCTTAGAAGGTTCTTTGATCAGAATTTTGGCTTATGCATCCTACAACGACCTTGATACAAGAGATATCACTGTAGAAAATGCTAATGAAATCCTGATTGATATGATATCTGATAAAGTTGAAAAAGTTACTTTAGATGCAATCTTAAAAAAAGTATGTGAATCTTATGATATAACAAAAACTCAAATTATGGACAAAACCAGAAAAAGAAATATTGCCTTTCCAAGACAAATTGCAATGTATCTTTCAAATTTACTGATAACTCAATTATCTCTTAAAGAAATTGCCCAATATTACAAAAGAAAAGACCACACTACCGTCTTGCACGCTAAAAAGACAATTGAAGAAAGATTTAAAAATGATAATAGTTTTAGAATTGAGATAGAAAGTATTATCAAAGAACTTAAAAATTAAATTATACACTTATACACACGATATTATGTTAATAAATGTAGATAACTTTCAAAAAATAAATTTTTCCAGAAGAAAAGTGGATAACTATGATTTTATCAACCAATATTACACAAGTTATTCACTACTTTCACTATTTTGTAACTTTTATTAAGATAATAAGTTAGATTTAACAAAAAGTAGTTATACGCTTTTCCACAGAGCCTACTAAAACTATTAATATTTATATATTAAAAAGGAGTATTAATGAATATAGGAATTATCAAAAAAAATTCTCTCTTTCTAATCATTTTTTTGATTGCATTATTTGGTTGTACACAAAAGAAAAATCACACAGGAATTCCTGATAGTAATTTAAAGATTTATGAATGTGATATAAGTTCAGAACATTTAACAAGATTTTATAGTTATGAAGATAGTTTAAAAAATGCAAATCTAACCAAACTGGTTTTAGGAAATTTTGAAAATATTGAAGCTGTTTCTTTAATTAAATTTTTGGATATGCCGGATAGTGTAGATACTATAGAAGATATTACAAATGTGAAACTAACTCTTCAAATTGATGACAGATTAAATTTTGAAACAGTAGATAATCAAAGTTTAAAAATTGGTAAAATAATTGATAACAAATGGTTTGAAAGTGATGTCACTTGGCTTACTCTTTCAGATTCTACTGAATGGAATGAAGGATCTGGATTTTCGGAAAGTGCTTATGAATTATTAGAAGATTTGGAAATTGAGGAAACTACTGAAGATACTATTAGCATAACATTATCGAATCAATTGATTTTCGATTGGATTGAAGCAGATTCCACTAATTATGGAATTGCCATTTTTTCTGAACAAGAAAATTCATTTATTGAATTGTATTCTACCGAAACAGCTAATTATTCTGTTTTGGAATTTGATTTTTTAGGTGCTGAAGCAGATACATCTGTTCATTATACCAGTGCAAATAGTTCAGCTTACGATGCTTTTATTTATCATAAAACAGATGGTGATGAATTGCAATATTATGATGATAAGCTTTTGGTGAAAAATGTTTTCCCGACTAAAATGTTTCTAAAATTTGATATTACCGATGAGCTATTTATAGATTCTGAATCTACCGGAATTACTTTTCTAAATTCTGATATTTCAGGAATTCAGGATTCGACTGATTTTCATAGAACTCGAGTGAACAAAGCAACTCTAATACTGCATAGAATTGAGGAAAATTCCTATTCACTTGCTGGAAATTACAGTTTGAAACCTTATCTTGCTATAGATGAAAATATTGATATTGATAATCCTGAAACTCCTTTTGTGTATTCCGAAGATTATATTTCCTATGGAGACGCTTCTTACGGAGAAATTGATTCTGATTCATTATTTACTTCCCAGATTGAAATAGATGTAACCGATATTGTGCAAACAATGTTTTCAGGAAGTTATGATAGCCTTGGTGATACAAATACTTATGAAAATTATGGAATGATAATCAAATCTATTTATGAAAATTATGATTTTTTATTAATAGATTTTTATACTAATGATGAATCAGTAGATGAAGTACTAAGACCGAAATTGAAAATAATCTACACACCTCCTTATAATGAACAGTGAAGAAATTTAGGATTTAATATTGAATATTAATCTCCGTTGTTTCTCTCTGTGAATTTCTCTGTGCTCTCAGTGTTTTCTGGTGCGTCACGAGGTGTTGTATAGTCAGCTGGTGTAAATCCAGTGCGACTAATTTTCCGTTCGGTCGTAAGTGAAAAAGATGGCTATTTT
>JAIORE010000063.1 GCA_021108315.1 Candidatus Cloacimonadota bacterium | reverse complement strand
GTATTATAGTTGAAATGTGAATTATAGTCTGGCGTGGCAGAAGCTGCCCATTAGCCAACATGTCGCTCCACTCCATGTTGGCTAACGGGCGGCGTGCCACTAAAAAAAGACGAGCAGCGGAGTGAATCGAAACGTCGTCTAAAACTGCGTCCACGGGGACTCGCAATTCTGCACCTCTTTGACCTTGAAATGCTCGTCTTTTATCATCTCACTAATCGCATTATGATTACGGAAATACCGAAATCAAATGCTCATGGCGAGATGACGTGGCACGCCGCCCGTTATCTGCATCTACAAAAACAAAAAACAAAATCGGGTAAGAAATGAAAAATAAATTCATAAAAAAAGGGTCTCTTAAAGGGATTTGGGAGACTCGAAAAAAAAGTTGTGATAAGTTTTCCGAATGGAAATCTTTTCAATAATCAACGATAATTTCAAATTATATATTAAAATTTTTGACAAAATTAACAAATTTTGATTAGATTAAAAAAAATGGAGGAAAAATGAAAAGAACATTATTATTTTTTTGTATTCTGAGTATTACTTTAAGCTGTTTAGCAGATTCCCAAACATTCTACGCTTATGAAGGAGATGCATCTATTGATTGGTGGGATATCAACTATCAAGCTTGTCATGATAATTGGCAGGGTTCTACATATGCAGGTGGTTCTACTGCGAACATAGGTCAAGATTATGGTGACCAATATTATATTCGAAGGACAATACTTCCTTTTAATACAAACAATCTACCATCTGAAGCTGTTATTACAAGTGTAACTTTAAGTATTGCTGGTATGTTTGATCATTCAACGTCTGACTTCGATCTTTGTGTAGTAAATTCGACAATGGATTCCCCTTATACTGTTATACATAGTGATTTTAATAATCTTGGTTCAAATATTATGGGAGCATTGTATACATCAATTTTTAGCACTTCCGGATATAATAGCATACAATTGAATATAGATGGAATCAATTACATAAACAATGATGATTGGACAGTTTTTGGTTTAAGAAGTTGGAATGATATTTATTCTAATGCTCCTAGTGGTGAAGAATGGGTTGCAATAAGAACAGCAAATTCCTCATCGTTAAGACCAAAATTAGTTGTAAACTACACTGTACCAGTTAATCCACCAGCTTCAGAATTTATTGGAAGTCCTACAAGCGGTGAGGTTTCATTGGAAGTATGTTTTACAAATCAATCATCTGGAAATATATCTTCATATTCTTGGAATTTTGGAGACGGTTATACTTCTACTTCAACTAATCCATGTCATACATATCATAATTCAGGTAGTTATACTGTAAGTCTTACTGCATTCGGTCCTGGCGGTAATGATATTCGAACAAGAATAAACTACATAATTGTTTCTGATCCTATTCCGCCACCAGCTTCAGAATTTATTGGAAGTCCTACAAGCGGTGAGGTTTCATTGGAAGTATGTTTTACAAATCAATCATCTGGAAATATATCTTCATATTCTTGGAATTTTGGAGACGGTTATACTTCTACTTCAACTAATCCATGTCATACATATCATAATTCAGGTAGTTATACTGTAAGTCTTACTGCATTCGGTCCTGGTGGTAATGATATTCGAACAAGAACAAACTATATAACTGTTTCAAATCCACCAATTGTAATAACATCAATAAAATATTATAATCCACCTTTTGATGAGTTAGATCTACAAGAAATACATTCAAATCCATCTTGGGTACTCATAAATGCAGAAGCTATGGGAGGTGATCCAAACTCAATTGATGAAATTCCGATTCACCTTCAAGGAGTTTATTCAGAACCATTATTTGAGATGGATTTAATTCTACAAGAAAGTGAAGTAAATTCAGGAATATTTAATATTCTCACATCTTTGTCACCATTATCTGAACTAAATTTCTCTGCCGCTGTAGTTGATGTTGAAGATTATGAAGATTCTCAATATTTTTTAGCAGAGGCACAAGGAAATATTCGAGGTATTGCTCGAGGTTCAGGAGGAGAATATCCTCCCGCAACAATTTCAGCGATGAATGCAGGCGGATATGATAAAATTATTATGGAAACTACAATGTTATTGTCAGATAATTTGGAATTACCTACTATTTACGTAAAATGTCAGGCAGAATGGTTCTATTATGGTGGGCATGGACACAGCTGGATGTATTATTACACTGATCCTGCTACAGTAGGTTGTATTCAAATCTATGACATAGAGGAAAACATTGGAATCATACTGTAGTCCATTTGACATTAATCAAAATTCATGGGAAAATATTGATCTTGTTCTTTTTGCTTGTTGCAGCGTATTTGATAAAAACTACTGGTATGGACAACTGTGGTTTTCTAAGCTAGGTCCAAACTATTTTCTGGGATATAGAGCAGCTGGACCTGGGGGAGATACCGATGAAGCTGTAATGAATAAATGGATAGAATTATTAGAAAATCAAGATCCTGCTGAAGCCTGGATTAATGCAAATTATTCTGAAAGTCAATGGAATGCTACTGCATATGATAATGTTCATAAGAAGTATTGGTATATTACTAATAGACACCTTTTCCCCAACAACATTGAAGTTGAAGACTGGAGTGCTGATAATATATCACAGAGCTTGACAATATTAGAAAACTCAACTCAACAAATTAATTTTACTGAACAATATTTATCATTACAGTTTAGTGGAAATCATACAGCAACAAATTTAACTGTAAGTTATTATAATCTTGATGGAGGAGTTACGGGAGAATTACCGCAAAATATTTCAAACATTGCTAATCGTTATTGGGAAATACATTCTTCAGAAAGTAATGTTGGTACATATAATGTTTCTTTTGATATATCTTCTATCGAAGGTATTGCGAATTTTAACACTTTACACATCCTGAAAAGAGATAATTATTCACAATCATGGCAAAATGTAGTTTCTTTGGGTGCAACGGTTATTTATGATTACCCAAATATTACTGTCTCGGGGTTAGCTAGTTTTTCTGATTTTGTTGTTGCAGGTGAAAGCGACAATCCACTTCCCGTTCAACTTTCTTCATTCACAGCATTTCAAACATCAGAAAATCTGGTTCAAATAAATTGGACAACTCAATCAGAAAGTGGATTGCTTGGTTATAATATCTATCGAAGTGAAGTAGAGAGTTTTAACAATTCAACAAAGCTTAATTCATCATTTATAAATCCAGCAAATACAACAACTGCTCAAAATTATTCTTACACTGATGGAGAAGTAGATTTTAGCCAAACATATTTCTACTGGATAGAGAGTGTTGAATTAGAAGGAGATACTGAACTATTCGGTCCAATTTCATTAACAATCGAAAGTCCTGAAATTATCGAATTACCAAGTGTATCTTTACTAAAATCTGCTTATCCAAATCCGTTTAATCCAACCACGACAATTGCATTTGATATTAAAGAAGGAGAAACTGGAATTTTATCAATCTTTAATACTAAGGGACAAAAAATAAAATCAGAAAATTTCCAAGCTGGAAGGCACGAATATAAATGGCAACCAGATAAAAATGCTTCAGGTGTTTATTTCTATAAATTGCAAACGGTTAGTTATTCGAAAATTAGCAAGATGTTGATGTTGAAGTAAGCTTTTAATTTGTTGTTTTTAATTGAAGATTATGCAGATAACAAACAGCTTCACGCCCGAAAAGAAGGGCGTGACAGCTGCCATCCATTACGTGAAACTAAAGAAACCCAGCTTGAACATTAAGAAACGAAGCGAAA
>JAIORE010000208.1 GCA_021108315.1 Candidatus Cloacimonadota bacterium | reverse complement strand
AGTGGCACGCCGAACGTTAGCCAACATGGAGTGGAGCGACATGTTGGCTAATGGATGGGCACTGCCAAGTTCTCCCTGCTCTTCTTTCAATCTGAACTTGGAGTGCTATGTTATGCCCAATTTTTAAAAAAATATAATTATTTTATATCAAATTTCCTTTTTGCTATGAGTTTGAATTCACTTAAAATATTTGTTAAAACATTACAATAAGCAATTATTGTAACAATAACAGAAGCAGATTATTTTTTTTATAATTATTCTTTCACAAATAAATAAAGATAATAATTTGAAAATTATTAAGAAGATTTTTTTGGCAAGATTTAATTGACTTGACATGAAAATTTTAAAAAAAATGTTAGAATCGTAAAATTAAAAAATTAAGGAATAATTTATAATGAAAGTGTTAAACAAATATATAATTATGTTAAGTAGCAAATTAGCTCTTTATTGCGATAATAATTTTTCATATGTAATTTTAGGCATTAAACATGAGTACATTCTCTAACCCTGTTTGTCAAAGAAGTCTTTGCTTATTACGAAAGTACATTGAAGAAGGTGAAGTAGCATATTATCTTGGTTCAGGTGTCGATATAAATTTGGTACAAAAAGTTCCTAGTTGGAACGAGTTAGTAACAAACTTATTTAAAATACCATTTAAAAATTTAAGTAGAGAAAATTTAGAGAAAAGTGAAGAAAAGGATCTTGAAAAATTAGGAGAAAAATTTCCAAATGAATTTGCATCTTTTACCCGATGGTCATTAGGTGATTTTTCTTTTTTTAAGGAAGTAGAAAATAAATTTTCTGAAAAAATAAATGACGCTCCTGATAGTAAAGATTTCATTGATAATTTTTGCAAATTACTATTAAAAGCTAGTTTAATTATTACAACTAATTACTCAGATTATATTTATAAAGTGTTAACTCAATACAATGAAAAAAGTAAAACGCCAAAACAAATAGTGGTTTTAAATAGAGAGGATTTAGCTTCTTTCAAATTTTCAAATCCGAATAAAAATTCTAATATTATTAAATTTATATATCTTCACGGAAGATGCAGCAATGGAAGTTATCCGATTTTAGATTCGTGGGGATACAATATTGCTCAAAATGACGATACATTTTACTTTGAATTTTTGAATAATTTATTTTCATCAAAACATGTTATTAGTATTGGTACATCTTGGGAAGATATCCCGTTACGTAACAGTGCTGCCCTAATAATGCGAACCAGGCCATATGTCAACCAAAGTCATATTGCTTTTTCTATAGATGATCAATTAGATAATAGCAAAAGTGTCTATAGAACATGGTCTAATGTTATGAAAGGAGCTTACGGAGTCAGTTTTGTAAATGTTAAAAAAAAAGGAAAAATTGAAAGTGCCAAGTTGATGAGTTATCTTGACAAGAAGCTTGAACAACCAAATTTGGATGACTATGAAGGTCTTGCTAAATTTCTTGACGAGGCAGGAGACTTTGAATCAATTCTTCAAACTGATTTTCTAAAAGATAAAAGCCCACTTCAAAGGCATGCACATGAACGGATTTCTAAATCAGCAGAAACTATTTATAATAATGTGCTAAACAATTTTTATGAGATAAAGTGGGAAACAGTTGCTATTATTGAAAAACATATGAGACACCATATTTATTTATATTCTGATAGTACTACAGCAAATAAACTAAGAAAAAATCTTTGGAATAAACTATCGAAAAATATTCCAAAAAAAAATAAATGGAAAAAAATAAATGATCGATTAAAATTTGATTTCATTGTAGGTGGGTGGGAAATTATAGATGCAAATTTAAATAACATTCCTTCCTTTTGCTACAAAAAATTTTCAAAAGTATTTAATAATCGTCTTAAGATTGTTAAAAAAAATAAGATTTGGATGAGTGTTGAAAATCGATTAATTAATAATAATTCAGACATAAATAAAACAGAGACTGAAATTGAGAATATTGCACTTGAGTTACTTGATTCAGGTTGGGAATCCATGGCTGCAAAGCTTCTTTGTGATAAAGCGGTTTTCTTGTCTATATGCAATCGTGAAGAAGTAAATAATAGCTTATTATCATTTTATAAGCAATCCAATAATGTTGTAAACCAAGCGATACGTGCTGAAGCTGTTGCTCGTTCAGTTGGGTGTTACCGCAGAAGAATAAAAGCTGATGTTATTAATGCAATATGGAATCCTGATTTTAATACTGGAAGAATACTTCTACTTGGTCGTTTAGGCGCAAATGATACCATTCAGTGTATAGAACCAGGATTGTTAGGTGCTTTAGGTTTAGGATTACTTGTTTGCTTTTTAAAAAGTAAAAATTCAATTGTTCCCATAAAAAAACATGAAGCAATTAAAAAACATGAAGCAATTAAGCTTTTTAAAGACTCAGGACTCTCTGAATATCATCTCAAAAAAGCACTTTCAAGATATTGGGAAAATATAATGCCTATAGTAATTTATGAGCAATTTGAAAATTTGAGAAAAGAATTTGGAATTGTATGATTAATATAAAAGAAAAAAACATTTTTTCAGTGGGTTCATCAAAGCTATTTTTTTTTCATGAAGCAATTAATGCTTGGCAAAAAAAAATTCCTCATCCAAATATTGCACTTGAAATTCAACCATCAGAAATATGCGATCACTTCTGCCCAAATTGTCAAAGTAAGTATTCATTATCTAAGAAAAATTTATTTGATAAAAAAAAATATGGTCAATTTATTGATATAAGTTTACTGGAAAAGATCTTAGATGCTCCCCCTTCCGGCATAATCATTTCAGGGCATACAGGTGAACCTCTTCTTCATCCTGAAATTATTAAAATTTTTGAATTTATTAAGAAAACAAATATTCCAACGATATTAATTACTAATGGTTCAAATATTAATGAAGAACTAGCTCATCTTATCCTTAGAACATGTCGTGGAGTTCGCATAAGTTTAGATGCTTGCAATTTGCAATCGTACAAAGAAACACATGGTGTTTCTGAAAAATATTGGAAACGTACTTTGATGAATATTCGTATGTTAACCAGCATTAAGCGATCAAAAAAAAATAGTGAACAGGATTGCCTGATTGGAATAGGATATTTAACTAATAAAATTTCTGCAAACGGCATGAAAAGAGCAACAATTTTGGCAAAACAATTGGGAACTGATTATATTCATTTTCGACCATATCATTTTGATAATTATTCCATTGATAAAGAGCTTAAGTCGTGTAAAGTTATAGAAAACTCTGGAAAATTTCGAGTATTTTCTTCATCTCAAAAATATGAGAAAATTGATTGTTTTGTTAGGAATTATAATTGTTGTCATGGCTCTGCATTTTTTTCTGTGCTTGATGCAAGAGGAGATGTATATATATGTTGCCATCATGTAGGTAATAAAGATGCGAAAATTGGTTCCCTTGTAAACCAGTCTTGGAATGACATCCTAAAATCTAAAACTGACTTTGCTCGTAAAAATGGCTTTCCAAACGACCAATGCATACCTCATTGCAGAATGCACACTCACAACATAGTTTTAGAATCAGCAAAAGAAGTATTTTTTTGTGATTCAAAAGAAAATTCATTTCCAGAGATGATTTCACATGCTGCATTTTTATAATATTTTGTATCAACTACGCAATTCACTTGACACTAGTTAGTAAACTTGATTGTGATTTCTTTTAGATTAATATCACTATTGGGCATAATGGGCAGCTTCTGCCACGCCAGACTATAATTCACATTTCAACTATAATACGC
>JAIORE010000075.1 GCA_021108315.1 Candidatus Cloacimonadota bacterium | reverse complement strand
AGTGGCACGCCGAACGTTAGCCAACATGGAGTGGAGCGACATGTTGGCTAATGGATGGCAGCTGCCACGCTCTTCTTGCTTTTCTTCTTGCTTGGCTGTGGAGCTGTGTGTTGGGCGAAGTTCACTCAAAAAGAACAGGACATAGTGTAATCAAAATAAATCTTTACAGAAATAAATCCTTCAGCTTCTCTTTATACCCAATTAGTTCTTTCGGTTTACCTTCAAAAGCTACTTTACCCAATTTTATCGAATATATTTTATCAGAAATTTTAATGATTTTATTTACTTTCTGCTCCACAATTAACATTGAAACACCAAATGTTTTGTTTATATCAACAAATTTTTCAAAAACATCGTTAAGTAAATTTGGAGCTAAACCAAGTGAAGGCTCATCAAGTAATAAAAGTTTAGGATTCGGAATTAAGGCTCTGGCAAGAGCAAGCATTTGCTGTTCACCACCGCTGAGTTTCCCTGCAATTTGTTTCGATCTTTTTTTCAGAATTGGGAACGTTTCAAAAGCTTGCTCGATTCTATCCTTTAATTCATTCTTAGATAATAAATAACCACCCAAATCCAAATTATCTTTTACTGTAAGTTCATCAAATACTCTGTTTCCTTGTGGTGCAAAAGTAAGACCGGATTTAATGTTTTCAGCAATAGAATTCTTTTTAATTGAATTACCTTTAAAAAGAATATCACCATTCCAAATTGTAAGGATTCCACTTACTGCTTTTAAAATAGTAGATTTTCCGGCACCATTTGGCCCGATAATTCCAACGATTTCTCCTTCAGAGATATTCATTGATACATCAAATAGAACTTGTTTTTTACCGTAACCTGTTTCTAAATTTTTTATTTCAAGCATAATAAATTATTCCAGATAAGCTTCAATTACTTTGGGATCATTTCGAACTTCTTCCGGAGTTCCTTCACTTATCTTTTTGCCGGTATCCATAAAAATCACCCTCTCACAAACCTGCGAGACTGCATCCATATTGTGTTCTATTAAAATTACTGATTTCCCTTTTTTGGGAAGCTCTGTAATGATAAATAATATTTTCTCGATCATTGCAGGATTTATTCCGGCAATCGGTTCATCCAAAAGTAAAAGTTCAGCATCAGAAGCAAGACAACAGAGAAGACTTAACAATTTCTGCTGACCATAAGAAAGGTCATCTGCCAGATCGTTAGCTTTATCTTCAATTCCTGTATCTTTTAGCAATTTGAGTGCTTTCCTTTTGTTCTCCGATTCTATTTCCTTTGCTTTCTTATTTTTGAAAAAAACATTTTCCAGATGTTCGCCTGGTTGCTTTTTAAATGATAATAAAATATTATCTAGAACTGTCATTTGACGTATCAATCTCAAACCTTGAAAGGTTCTGGAAATTCCAAATTTATTTATTTTGTTTGGGGCTTTTTTTGTTATTGTATGATTGTTAAAAGTGATTTGTCCTGAATCAATAGAAATAAAACCTGTAATCACATTAAAGAGAGTTGATTTTCCGGCTCCGTTTGGACCGATTAAACCAACGATTTCATTTTTGCTTATTTCACAACTGAAATCATCAAGAGCAATGATACCGTTAAAATGTTTATTGCAATTTTGAATTTTCAGAAGATTATCCATTTTCATTATTCCTGTTAAATGAATATTCACCGATAAATCCTTGCGGACGCCACAGCATAAATACAACCAGTAATCCACCATATAACATCTGCCGAATATTAGCTGCAATCGAATTCGGTAAACCGACAAATCTTAATATTTCGGGAAGCATTACTAAAACAACAGCTCCAACTATTGAACCTTTCAAATTTCCTGCACCACCGATTATTACGATTGAGATAATAAAAATTGATTCCATTAAGGTAAAACTTGTTGGATCGATATAAGTGATGTAAGTAGCATACATCACACCGGAAATTGCTGCCAGACCGGAACTGATCATAAATATCTTAACTTTGTAAGCTGAAACATTTTTCCCCAGTGATTTTGTAAAAACCTCATCTTCCCGAATTGCTTTTAATATCCTGCCAAAAGGTGATTTAACAATCTTGTTACAGATAAAATACGTTATTGCACAAAGAATTGCTGTTAACACTAAAAAACTAAAATGTGAGGAAATCTTGATTCCGAAAATTACAGGTTGAGGAATTCCTGGAAGTCCCATCGGACCACCGGTAAATGAAACGAGATTATTTAAAATATTAAAAATGATTATCTGGAAAGCAAAAGTAGCAATAATGAAATAATCATCTTTAATGCGCAACGAGGGAATTCCAACTAAAGCACCGAGAATTGACGATCCGATGACAGCGAGAAATAGATTAAGTATAAACGGACTATTAAAATTCAGAGCCATCAACGCAGCAATATAAGCACCGATTCCATAGAAAGCAGCGTGAGCCATCGATAGAATCCCAGTATAACCGGCAATGAGATTTAAGGAAAGCGAGAGAATGATATAAATCCCAATTAAAATAAAAATGTGAAGTAGATAGGTCATACAGATTGTTTCCTTAACTTCTTACCGTAGAAACCTTCCGGTTTAAATAATAAGAATATTATCAGTATCACAAAGGCAATTGCATCCTGCCACTGAGAGCTGATATACCAAACTCCAAAGTTCTGTGCAAAACCCAGAAGAAGGGCAGCACAAACAATACCTTTAATATTATTTCCACCAACTATCATTGCTACTACTCCCATCATTAAAGTATTCATACCCATAGTTGGTGTCATATCTACATCGAATGCAACGAGAATTCCCGCCAAACCAGCTAAAGCAGAACCTATCGCAAAAGAAATTAAGATAACTCTATTGCTGCTGATGCCTGATATATTTGCCAGTTCCACATCATTTGCAACTGCCTTCATTGCTTTTCCGGTTTTTGTTTTCTTGAGAAAGAGAAGCAACAAAATTGTTACGATTACGGAAGTGATGATTATGATAATTTGAATGGGAGTTATTCTTGCTCCCAGTATATTTATTCCTTCTTTTACCACGCCGGAACGGATGGATTTTGTATCATCTCCAAAAATCATTGAGATCAGGTTTTGCAATAAAATATAAATTCCCAGGGATGCTAACAACAATATCATTGAAGATGCCTGTTTTTTTCTTAAAGGTTTATAGATGGATTTTTCGATTAAACAACCGAGAAGTAGAGAGAAGATAATTGCTAACGTAATTGAGAAATAAATTGAGAAACCGAATAATTTGTAGAATAGAAAAGTAAAATATGCACCGGATGTGAAGACTACTGCATGTGTAAAATGAAGAAAGCGGGTTGTTCTGTATATTATCGCAAAACTAATTCCAATAATACTATATAAACTGGATGTAATCAAAGTGTTAAATATATATTGTTGAAACATACCTAACTTTTTGTAAAAGAGAGATAAATACTATTTACTAAATCAGGTTTGTTATTAACAATTTCAAACTCAGTAAATTCATAAATATCAATTATATTTATTCCATTTTTATTACAAATATTTTTTAATTCAACTAAATCATAAAATCTCCATGGTATTCCTTTAAAGACTTCATACAATCTGAAATCAATTTTATGACCCTTACTAAAATGACGATCTTTAATTGATACTAAAGATAAAATTGCGGTTCCATTTTCTTTTAATAACGCATTAATCTTTAGTAAGATATTTTCAAATTCCTCATTAAAAAAAAGATGTGCAAAATAATCAATGACCTCCAGTCGAACTGGAGGTTTGAAATATGTGAACCGCTGAAAGCG
>JAIORE010000018.1 GCA_021108315.1 Candidatus Cloacimonadota bacterium | reverse complement strand
TTATGAATTACGGAACTGCCGATATTACCGAAAATTTTGATATTACTTGCGAAATTTATAACGAAAATGCAGAAGTCGTTTATTTTGAAACTTTTACTCATACAGGAACTATTTCTCCTACTGAAACTGAAGAAGTAATATTTGCTGATCTATGGATTCCAACTGAAATCGGAACTTATTACATTACTATGATTACGTGTCTATCAGATGATGCCAATACCAATAATAATGGTTTTTCAGTAGAAAGCGAAATTGTAATTCATTATGGAACGAGTGATCCTGATGCTTTTGGTTATCAATGGATAGACAGTACCGTAGAAGGCGGACCTGTTTATGATTGGATAGAAATTAGTGAAACCGGAACTTCTTCTATTATGTATGAAGTGCCTACATTTTATGGTGATGACAATTTTTCGGAACCAATAGATTTTGGTTTTGATTTTCCTTTTTATGGAATTGATAGAACATATTGTTACATTGATACAAATGGTGAACTACTTCTTGCTGAGAGCACTTGGTACGATAATTATCCTGCCCCAGGCTGGGATAATGATGGGAATTTGTTTAATTATGTGTATCCCATTCCCGGTTATACCCAAATGCCGGCTCTAATTGCTCTTTATTGGGATGATCTTGACGTTGATGAAGGTATTGGCGATATTTATTTTCAAACTTTTGGAGAAGCTCCCAACCGTTATTTTGTTATTGAATGGCATAATGTAAGATACCATTATGGAACAGGCGGTGAACCTAATCTTTGTTTCGAGGTAATTTTACACGAAAATGGTGAAATTATCTTCCAATATCAAAATGTAGCAAATGGACAGGTGAGTAGCATTCCTCATGATTATGGTGCAAGCTCTACAATTGCAATTCAAAATGATACGGCAGATATTGGTTTATGTTATCTAAGGGAAATTGTACAAAATGGACAATATATTGGTGTTGAACCTTACGGCAATCTTTTATCAAATGAACTTGCTATTCGCTTCTATCAGGGAGAAGACTTGCAATCTCCATTTTATCTTTATAACGAAGAAAAAGGAAATACATTTGATAACGCTCCTGATGTTTCCGTAACAATTATGGATGTCTCCGGTATAATCTCTGACCAACTTTTTTTTAATATTGGAGATGGTTGGGAATCAATTACACACTCATCTATTGAAGAAAATATTTATCATTATCAATTTCCTGAATTTCCTAATGGTTCAACGGTAAATTATTATTTTGAGGCAACGGATAATTCAGAAGCTCAAAATAGTGGAACATTTCCTCAAAATGCACCTTATCAATACTTTACGTTTAAAATTTTACCAACAGAAGGAGTTGAAGTTCTTCTCGCTCATCCCGGAACTTCCCCCGGTTATCAAGATTATAACGGAGTGGAATTTCCGAAATATGTGATGGCTTTAGATAACTCTGGAGTTGATTATGATATTTACAATTTTGCTGAATACGAAAGCTATAGTTTCCCAAATTCTTATAAAGCGATTTTCACTTATGCTAATAGCGGAGATGATGATTCGTTGGCTGTTGCTATGATGGAATATTTGGATTTAGGAACAGAAACTAATCCCAAAAATGTATTCATGGCTTCGGATAGTTGGGCGAATGATCAACACGGAACTCCTAATTCAAATCCAAGTGGTAAATTCTTTTCTGCTTATATACGCAGTGGATATATTCCGCAAACAAATCCTCCATTTTTTGGCGGATCAGATGGAATTGGTGGACCGGATATTTGGGATTATTCAGCAGGAAGCATAATTGGAATGAATGGCTCTCCAATTGGTCAACCCAATGTTGAACTAATTACTTATTCTCTTAGCCCCGATGTTATTTATAACAGAAGCTGCCCTAGTTGGTATGCAGATGAAGTAACAAATCCTGATATTAGCTCGTGGGGAGCATTTCTTTTTGAAGATGGACCTCACGACGGAAATGCTTATTCGCAAGGAAACGGCTGTGGAATTTGGTTAGATAATGAAATTTATAAATCATTTTATACTAGCTTTGATATTTCTAATTTCACCAATGATGACGATATAAATATGTTAATCACTGATGCATTAGACTGGTTTGATATAGATGGAAGCGGAACAGATTATCCAATAACGTCACCTATTATTTCAACTCTGGGACAAAATTACCCTAATCCATTTAATCCAACCACAAAGATTCTATTTTCAACTACAAATTCTACAGAAAATACTGAACTTTCTATCTATAACATCAAAGGACAAAAAGTTATCACACTTGTAAATGAGAAATTAGAAACAGGTAATCACTCAGTTACATGGAACGGAACAGATAATTCCGGTAAAAAAGTAACTAGCGGAATCTATTTTTATAAAATGAAATCAGGAAGATATACCGCAACTAAGAAGATGATTTTGATGAAATAATTTTTGGAGTGCATCAACCGTGTTGATGTAAAACAACACGGTTGTTTTCTCTTTATTGAATAGTGAAATAAAAAAATAAAAAAAATGGTGGAATTCGGAATGTGAAAAATTAGGAGGGAAAAGTGAAAAAGTTATTAAATATATTGGTATTTACACTTTTTACAAGTGTAGTTTTATTTGCAGACTGGGGAAACGAAGAAAAAGTTCTTGCATCTGATGGTGTTGCTGAAGATAAATTCGGTAATTCAATTTCCATATCCGGAGATTATGCAATAATTGGGGCTGTTGGTGATGATGATAATGGAAATTATTCAGGTGCTGCATATATGTTTCATTATAATGGCTCAAATTGGGTGCAACAGACAAAATTAACACCTTCCGATGCTACTGCTAATGATCATTTTGGTATTTCAGTTTCCATGTTTGGAGATTATGCTGTAATAGGAAATGTTTATGATGATGATAATGGTGCTAATTCCGGTTCTGCTTATATATTTCATTATGATGGCTCAAATTGGGTACAGCAGGCAAAATTAACTGCTTCCGATGGTGCAGACGGTGATCATTTCGGCAGAGTGGTTTCCATTTCCGGTGATTATGCTATAATAGGGGCTTATGCTGATGATAATGATAATGGCAATTTTGCCGGTTCTGCTTATATTTTTTATTATGATGGTTCAAGTTGGTCACAACAAGCTAAATTAACTGCTTCCGATGGTGAAACTTATGATTTATTCGGTGTCTCTGTTTCCATATCTGGAGATTATGTTGTGATTGGGACTTATTGTGATGATGGCAATCTTACTGAAGCTGGTGCTATTTATTTCTTTCATTATGATGGTTCTATCTGGGTACAGCAGGCAAAATTTTTCGCTTCCGATGCCGAAGCTCATGATTTGTTTGGTCATTCGGTTTCCATATCCGGAGATTATGCTATAATCGGGTCTGGTGGTGATGATGATAATGGTAATTTTTCAGGTTCCGCATATATATTTCATTATGATGGCTCGAGCTGGTCGCAACAGACAAAATTAACTGCTTCCGATAGTGGAGGTGGTGATTATTTCGGAGGATGTGTTTCTATTTCTGGAGATTATGTGATAATCGGGGCTAGTGATGATGATGATATTGATTATTTTGCCGGTTCTGCTTATATATTTCATTATGATGGCTCAAGCTGGTCGCAACAGACAAAATTAACCGCTTCCGACGGTGCTGATGGTGATCATTTTGGTCATTCAGTTTCTATCTCCGGTAATCAGGCTGTGATTGGAGCTTATATGGATGATGATAATGGTGATTATTCCGGTTCTGCTTATTTCTATGAAAATTCATCTGTAGCAGTTCTTCCTTCTTCCTTTGAT
>JAIORE010000232.1 GCA_021108315.1 Candidatus Cloacimonadota bacterium | reverse complement strand
TTTCGCTTCGTTTCTTAATGTTCAAGCTGGGTTTCTTTAGTTTCACGTAATGGATTCGTGCGCCACGAATCTTCTTGCTTTTCTTCCTGCTTATTGTGGGTACGTTTGTTAGATACAATTCTAAAATTCGTCCACATCAATTAAGAACAAGTTATCAGTTTTCTTTTCACATTGAACAAGATCACTGCTAAATCCAGATTTAGAGAATAGAATAAAATATTCATTTCTTTTTTTTGTTTCCCATTTAACGCTTCTGCTCTTAGTTTCCAACTCTTTTAAAATACTCATTCCAACGGACTTCTTTGACCATTTGCATTCTCCGAAAATTATATTATTGCCACCAATACCAACAACATCAATTTCATTGTCTTTATCCCACCATCTTCCGCATTTTTCAATTGCAAACGGAAATTTGAATTTAAACATAAATTGCCTTGAAAGAAATTCGAAAACATTGGCGACAAGATAATTTAAATCACTCTTAATTTTTTCTTCTACATAACCAGAGTCATCAATTTCCAGATAACTTTGATAGGGAAAAACAAAGCAAAACCAAAATCTCAAGAAATTATCTTTTATGAAATACAGACCTTTTTTGCTTTTAGAAGGATTTGATTCAGTTATGGGAACTTGTTTTTCGATAATGTCTAAATCTATCAATTTTTTTAAGAATGATGTTATACTGCTCGCTTGAACTCCTAATCTGCTGGTTATGGTATTTAATTTATGATTGCCAGCTGAAATAACTGACAGAATTGAAAAATATGTTGAGACGTCATTTACTTCTTCACGTAATAGGAATCTTGGCTCTAAATATAGAAATTTGTTCTTATTTAGTATTTCAGTTTTGATTGATTTATATAGATTTTTATTTTGATTAAATAATTCAATATATTTTGGAATTCCACCAGTAACACTGAAATGCTCTATCAATTCAATATTACTCAACCCTTTGTAAAACTCATTGTAATATGAAAATTCAATTTCTTGAAGTTTAATTTGAGCTGTTCGCCTTCCATAAAGTGGACTGCTGTAAGCTAAAGTTTCACTGTACATCATACTAATTAGTGAACCACATAGAATTATCATAATATTTTTATTTTTCAGTTTAGTATCAAAAATTCTCTGAAATATTGATGAAAAATGTTTATTAGAATTAACTAGTGATTGAAACTCATCTATTGCAAGAATAAATCTTTCTTTAGTATCTAATTTATCGCTCAAATAATCAAAAATTAAATCCCAAGATTCAATCGTAACTTCTTTTAATAGTCGATCACTAAATACATCTGCTAATTGATTTTGAAACCTTCTGATTTGCCCTTTTTCATTTTGAGTATCAGCAAAAAAGTATAGAGATTTTTTCTCTTTTAGAAAACGATTAATTAAAGTTGTTTTGCCAGTTCTTCGTCTTCCGTAAATCACTACAAACGATGAAGTTTTTCGGTTGTATTCTGATTGTAAAAGTTCTAATTCTTTTTCCCTGTTTATAAACAACATCTGACACCCCTTTAATAATTAGGATTATTATAATTCCAATTATTAAAACAACTTCTTTTTGTCAAATTGTATCTAATGCTTTGTCGCTACCCCGACTCTTCTTGCTTCTCTTCCTGCTTGCTTGTGGAGCGACTTGTTATACCCTCCATCAAATATTTTCTATTTTTTGAGTCAAGTTCTCTACACTTTTTGTTAATAACAAAATTTCTTTATCTATCAAAATTTTATCTTCAGGGACAAATAGTAATTTCTTATTATTACATAGCAATAGTGATTTCTTTTTATTTGAAATAATATCAAATGGATTAAGTGTTTTCTCTTTCACTAAAGTATAACAAAAAGAAACTAAAAATGGCATTATAGCATATAGTAAGGTTGATACCATCTGCATTTGTATAGCAAAGAATTTCCATAATAAAAAATATGTGAAAAGATAATACAAGATAAATAAGTAAAAAAGGTTTACTCTGAAATAATTGTATTCTTTTTGTGTTTTTTTTATGCAGATATTTTGCTTTTCTCCAAGTGTTTTTTGAGTTTTTTTCTTTTCTAATAAAAGCTTTTGATTTGATTTTAGCTTTGTTCTTAGAATTTGCTTCTCAGCTTTTTTTCTATTCTCAGTCTCTTCTCCAAGTTTTTTTACTTTTCTTCGAAGTTTCTTTTTTAATTCTTCGTTTTCTTTAGATTTTTGCATATTTTGCACTTTAAGAAAGCTTTGTTCCTGAATAAAGTTGTTAATATTTTTTTCTGAAATAACTTCAATAATCTCATCTACACCATCTTTGTAAATTTCTTCAGGTTTTTTTACTTTTTTTCGCAGTTCAATTATAGTTGCTATTGCCTGGTCTTTTGTAAGTTTCCCGCTTTGTAACTTCACACTGAGTTTATCATAACATAAGGAAATTGAATTATTAAGTGAAGAAGATAATATTATTTGTGCTTTAGAGATTAAATCAATTGTAGTTGGAGTGTTATGTCCTCCAAAACCTTTATTTAATTTAAACCAGAATTTATTGATAAAAAAACTTAGTGGTGCAACCAACGGTACTTCCCTTTTATTTTCAACTAATCTACTTCTTGCTAAAGTAATGGTTTTATAATTACCTGTTAGCAATATGTAACTAATACAAAAAAATCTGTGTTTTTCTTTCCTTTTCTCAGTATGTTTATATTATTTAATGGCTGTGTTATCGAACTAATATTATCAATATTGTATTTTTTTTTAATCTCAGATATTATATTGTCGTTTACAATAATAAATTTGTGGTTTTCTTCAGTATAATATTTTTTATAATTATCTTCAAAAATGCTATGCCCTTTCAATAATCGAAAAAATTTTACACTTTTTTCTACAACATCACTGGGCTGTTTACAACCATCAATTATTGTCATCATAGCTGTTTTAGATGGGTCAAAAGTAGATTTACCTTCTACAACAGATTCTGCAGTATTGAAAAATCTTTCGATTTCCATTTTAGTCTGCTCAAAGTACTTCAAATAAACCTTGTGCTTCGTTGATTTTCTATTTATTTCACTAACATATTTGAAAAAATCTATAGATATTCTTTTAAAAACTTCCCCGTTGAATCCAGCTAAATGAAACAAAATCTCTGTTTCTATGTAAATTGTAATATCTCTTTTAATTGCTCCAAGATCATTTAATTCGGGATTATATTTTAAACCTGAATAAATTATTATTCCTTCTTTTATCTTATTTAAACTTTCAATATATTGTTGGTTATTCTGATTTTGAATAAGAAACGCACTGATTTGAGTTGAAAAATTATTCCCATTTGATTCATCAAGTAAAAAAGCACGAAACTCGATTGTTATTTCTTTCTTTTCTTTATCCGTAAGATCCCTCTTTAATTCATTACCAATATATGAATTCAAAGCATTAATTATGGAATTATTTTGAATTATAAGTTTTTCTCTCTTTTCAGAAATATCATCATTAATTTTCGAAAGATTTTGTACAATATATAGTCTACTTTTTTTTGTAATAAAATCTAATCTCTTTAGGGCTGGTTCAACTACAGCTTGAGGTATATTAAAGCCAAATTCAGAATTCAATATTTTCGTAATTTCAATTGATGAAAAACTATGCTTTGAATATTTAAGAATAATTGATTCAATAAATTTTGAAATTATCCCATAAATATCATTTTGTGTATTGTAAAGTTCCCTAAAAACTGCTAAAGATGCAAGACAATGACTATTGCCATCCTGACTTTTAATCATATATTTTCCTCCTCAATTATGGGTATAACGTTCGGCGTGCCACGTCATCTCGCCATGAGCATTTGATTTCGGT
>JAIORE010000035.1 GCA_021108315.1 Candidatus Cloacimonadota bacterium | reverse complement strand
TACCAGCGTTTGAGCAAGAAGAAAAGCAAGGAGAACGCAGCGTACTCAGACATTATGCCAATACGAAAATATTGAAAAAGAATTATATTGAATTGCAAGTGAATTAGAATAGAATAATAATACATTTTGGGAGTAAAGTTGTGAAGAGAAATTTAATCTTTATTTTTTTATTAATATCAACAATATTGTTTTCAATCAAGTTTGAAAAGAAATTACATTTTACAAATTATACTGTTGAAGACGGATTACCAAATAAGCATATTTGGTGCATATTCCAAGATAGCGATTCACATATGTGGTTTGGGACAACAGCTGGAGTTAGTAGGTTTGACGGAAAACAATTTGAATGTTTTTCAAAGATAGATGGTTTAGCGGGAAATTATGTTCTTGAAATACAAGAAGCTAGTGATGGAAACATTCTTTTCGCAACTTCTGGGGGATTGAGCATTTTTGATGGTTATAGTTTTAATAATATAACAATTGATGATGGGCTATTAAATAATGATGTCAAATCTATTGCTGTTGATAATGAAAATAATATCTGGATTGCTACTCCAAAAGAATTGAGTAAATTTGATGGGAAACAAATTATAAATAACAAAATTGAAATGTTTAGTGAAGTTGGAACAGGAAAAATATTCATTGCTAAAGATAATTCTGTAATTATTGGATCAAGAAATATTCGTAGGTTCAAAAATAATAATCTAACTCCATTCATTCCTCTTTCTGAAGGTTTTTCCTTTTGGTCAATATTAAAAGATACAAAAGACAATATTTGGTTTGAAACTGACGGAAAGATTAATAGATTTGATGGAGAAAATGTAACAACATTTGATGAAAATGATGGTGTTATAATGGAGAGATCGGACATTACTTGCTATTTTGAAGATTCAAAAGGGAATATTTGGTTTGGAACTCAAGGTGGTGGAGTTGGAAAATATAATGGTAAAGAATTTAAATATTACACAACGGATGATGGTTTAATTGGTGACCACGTTTGGGCAATTGGAGAAGATAATGAAGGAAATATGTGGTTTGGGGCAAAAGGAGGAATAAGTAAATTATCAGATAATTTCACTAAATTTATTACTGACGGAGAATATTTAAATTATTTTATTAGAGAAATAGTTGAAGACAAAAATAAAAATATTTGGTTACAAATGAAAAAAGAACTATTTAAATTTGATGGTAATTCATTTTCAAAAGTTAGTAAAGAACAAGGTATTATTTGTGATAGTATAATGACTTTAAACAAAGATTCAGTGGGAAATATTTGGTTTGGAGCACAAAACGGAGTTACAAAATACGATGGAGAAAAATTTGAAAATTTTACTTCAAATAATGAAATATTAGGAAAAAATACTAAATTGTATTTTGAAGATAGTAAACATAATGTGTGGTTTGGTACAGATAAAGGATTAAACAAATACGAAAATGATAAATTTCTTAATATTCAAATGGATAGAACCAATATTGAGTTTACTGATGCATTTGAAGACAATAAAGAAAATATTTGGTTTGGAACAAATCAGGGAGTTTTAAAATTTTCAAATGGGAAATTAACTGATTTAAAAAAATATACTTCTTCAATTTTACCTAATAACGATATAAAATGTATGATTGAAGATGATAAATTTAATTTCTGGTTCGCTACTTCTGATAATGGTTTGATTAAGATATCAAAAAAAAAAGAAATTATACAATTTAACGAAGAAAATGGCTTTATTGATAATGAGTTGTATTCACTAATGAAAGACAGTATGGGAGCAATATGGATTGGAACTTGGAATAGCGGTGTTTGTATTTATAAAAATGAAGAATTTTCTTATCTTTCAGAAAAAAATGGTTTAATTAGCGACAAAAAAATTCGTGTAATATTTGAAGACAATAATGGGTTGATTTGGATTGGAACTGAAAAAGGAATAAGTATTTATAATGGAATAGGATTTAATAATTATTCTAAAAAAAGCGGATTATGCGATAATGTTGTAAGATGCATTACAGAAGATATCAATGGTAATATTTGGATTGGTACAAATAACGGTGTTGATAAAGTGGATTTAAATAAAAATAATGAGTTAACTATTTTAGAACATTTTGATACAACAAATGGATTAACCAACAATAAGGTTTTTTCGGTATTAGAAGATACTTCTGGTAAAATCTGGATCGGAACTGATAAAGGATTATGCAGTTTTGAAAATAATCATTTTAATGTGCATTATGAGAATAAAAGTATTTGGAGAATATTTGAAGATTCAAAAAATATTTTATGGTTTGGACACTCTGACAGAAGTAATGTTTTACAATATAAAAACCAAAATTTTATCTCTTTAACAGAAAAAGATGGATTACTAAATGGATCTTTATTTTCTTTTTTTGAAGATAGTGATGGAGTAATTTATTCTGGTTGCAGTGAAGGAATTATGAAAGAAATTGGAAAAAATATTGAAATCTTTTCAGCAAATCATCCAGTTAATGGATTAATAACCTCAATTTATGAAGATGAAAATGAAAATATGTGGTTCTGTACCGAATTAAGAGGTATATGCAGATTCAATGGAACAGATTTAAAGACTTTCACTAAATCTGATGGTTTAATCGGAACAGATTGGGGACCTGTTATTCAATATGATGGTGATATTTATGAGGATAATATTGGGAATATCTATTATATCTCTTTTAACGGAATAAATAAAATCGAAAAAAATGAAATTCTTAACAACTGGAAAGAAGATAGTCTCAAAATATCAAATGTTTACATATCCTATCAAGATAAAAAAAGAAACATTTGGATTGGTTCTGCTGGGATTTTGAATAAAATTAGCAATGGTAAAATTTCTCAATACAATCGCGAAGATGGTGTTATGACAACAGGTTCAATTATTGAGGATTATAATGAAAATGTTTGGTTTAATTCTGCCATCGGTGTTAGTAAATTGAATGGTGATAGATTAATTAATTTCAATTCAAAGAATGGATTATATGATTCAAATAGTAGAGTTTTTCCAGTAAGTGAAAATAATGTCTGGTTTGTCTCAGAAAATGCCTTAACGCATTATAATTATGAAAAAGATAAAGAAAATCACATTGTATCTAAAATAAATATTAAGAAAGTTTTAAATGGAAACATAGCATTAAATATTAAGAATGTAATAAAGATACCTTTTACAAAAAATGTAATTGAAATTAATTATGTTTCACCACAATTTAAGGATCAAGTTAATCTTATCTATCAATACAAATTAGAAGGTTTTAATAAAGAATGGATAACTACTAAAGAAACCGAAATTAAATATAATTTCCTACCATTTGGAAAATATACTTTCAAGGTTCAAGTTCAAGATCGGTTTTCACAATGGAGCGAAAACCCTGCTGAATTTTCTTTCACAATCCTTCCTCCTTGGTATAAAACTTTGTGGTTTAATACAATATTTGCAATCGCAATGATTTCTCTACTTTATTTAATTTATAAAGCTCGCGTTAGAATTTTGGAGAAAACCCAAAAAAAACTTGAAAATGAAGTAGAAAACAGAACTCACGAATTATCGGAAGCATATTCAGATATCGAAGAAAAAAATATAAAATTAACTGATTCAATAGAATATGCTTTACTTATCCAAAACTCAATTCTTCCAAAGGAAAAAGAAATTTCAAAATATAATAACAATTTTTTTATAATTTGGAAACCCAAAGATATCGTCGGAGGTGATTTCTATTGGTTTTTTCCAATTCCAGACAGTAGGAACTACATAATTTCTGTAATTGATTGCACAGGTCACGGAGTTCCGGGTGCTTTTATGAGTATGACTGCAAATAGTATTCTCAATAATAT
>JAIORE010000177.1 GCA_021108315.1 Candidatus Cloacimonadota bacterium | reverse complement strand
TTGTAAGAAAAACTATAAAGAATGATTAATAGTGAGAGTGCAGTTGAACAGTCTCTTCCTGAGGCATCTTCTATTCTACAATATTTCCCTGGATTACCTCCAGAAGTCTCAATAGAAATATCACCACTATTTTCAAAAAACCAGCCATCATAGGTACCATCTTCAAAATCTGTAACTACAATTAGGAGTAACTGGTGAAATTATGGGATCAATCGTAAGTAAAATATTATCCAGTAAAACATATTCATCACCATTCAAATATTCTGCTCGAATTCTCAATAAATCAACATCTGCAAGAATTGATAACCAATTACCCTCTATGATATTCCATTGCAGAGGATCTAAGTCTGCGGTATAGGATGTCCAAACATTTAAAGGTGGAGTGGGATCAGCAGGAATATACCGTGCTTTTCCACCAGGACCTGAAATTTCAAAAACCAAAGTAGTTGAACAATATAGACTTATGGGAGTAACAACTTTTAAATCAAAATGTAAATAGTCTGATGTTGTAGCCATTGACCAATCACCTGTAAATTTTAAGGGTGCAATTGCATAATTCATGGCACCTGTCGCATAATCAAAAACTTTCAAACAATCTCCGGGATTACCAATTTCTACTCCCAATTCACAATATCCATCTCCCTCTGAACGCCAACGCTCAATACTCCCATCTTCGAAATCAGATAAAACCTGTGAATAGAGTGTTGAAATCAGAATAAGAATAATACAAAAAAAAGTTCCTTTTTTAAACATAATAACCTCCTAAAATAATTTATTTTTTTACTCATTTTACTGTTTTCATTCATTATTGGATGTGAACTGTGCAGGTCTCAGTTTTACTTCGGCTCCTTATTCAATATTGTCTGCCCCGTAGGGAGCTTGCGACTGTTCGGGGGATATTTTTTTTCTCCCTTTGTCTGAACTATGATTTACCCTGTTAGATAAAACCTGAAAAAAGTATTAAGATTTATTTGCTTTTTATCTCACGGGGTTTATTTGATTCTCCATGTCACTATGATTTTTAATCAGAGTCTATCATTTAATCATAATAATCAAAGTTCTGAATTTCTTCTAATTCCTTTTTCCTCTTTTAATTCACCGCTTTCACATAATAAAATTTCTTTACAATGGTAGCAGGAGCACTCCAACTTTCACCAGCAAATGTTCCTCTTGTATCTTTTGTAAATCATCAAGTCGCACTTACTTTGCTCTTAGTCCCGGTAAATTGAGAAGTCTTTTTAATCATCCGATCTACTGATTTCCGACCAGGCATGAGTCCATATTAACATGATCATGTCATTACTTCCACCTATCCAATCTCCACTCAACCTTACATTACCTTGATCATGTAATGTTAGAAGCCAACCCATAGCTACCTGAATCATTAATATCTGACCATTAGAACCATCAGCAAGAGTAAGAGTCGTGCCCCCATCATCAGCCAAAATATGGTATAAAGAACTTTCAGGAGTTAATGTATAGGTGGAATGTCCATCAAGATTTAAATATCCATTTTTTTTAAAAGCAACAGTTCCATTAACATCGAGTTTAGTTACGGGTTCTGTAGTACCAATCCCCACATTTCCGTTTTCCCTGTAAACATTATCTCCGTCTTTTGTCCAATCTCCATCGGTTAGAGAATAGGCTACGCTTCCAATTCTTGTTCTCGGTGACATTTCACCATCGGAGTTTACCTCGATCCCGATCCAGCGATCAGGTTCATTGAACAGAGTATCGGGAATAGAATTTACTGCTCCGAGAAATACATGAAAAAGTCCGTTGGATACATATACCGGATTTTGAGTTTCTGACCAGAGAGCAGTTCCTCCGATTGAATCTGCATAAACAGCAAATGAGATTGAAGCAGGTCCATTGATTGGATTTTCTGAATCATCGGTTATTCTTCCCTGAAAATCAATTAAATTTGGAACATCTGCAGATAACATCCCAATTATAAGCAATAAACAAATGATTGCAAATTGTTTTAGATTTTTCCCCGATAAATCTGGATTGATCATAGATAATAACATTTTTCCCTCCGTTTTTTTTAATTTCTATTTTTAATTTCCTCACTTCGATTTGTATCTTCTGTAAATTCCGAATAATGATCATCAGAAGAATAAATATTATGGGTTGTTAATCACTGGCAGTAGTTTATAAAAGTTCAATTGTTTCATTGTTGATTGAAATTTTTTTAGATTATTCATCCAAATCACCGAGAAGAAATAATTGATAGATTTTTTCTCTTCCTGCTTTTCTCAATATCTTCCCTCTTAAGATTAAGAGGGATTGAGGGAGTTTGAAAAGAAACTCATCCTGCTGTCCTTCTCTTAATTTCAAGAGAAGGAACATAAGAAAAGCAAGGAGAAAAAAGCGAGGATGACTTCCCTTGATGATGAGAGAGGATACAATTTTATTCCGTAGAAACTTTATAAGGTAATGTCCAAGCATTTGAATTATATGGAATTTCATCATCGAGAAGTGTTTCGTTATTGATAATATCAAAAGCAGCATGATGAACTGTGTTCAATGCATTTGCCGTATTTGCCGGAGCATACCAAACTCCTGAATAAACACCATCTTCTACAAAATCAAAACGTGCTCGAAAATGCTGAATAAATCTTCTCCAAGAATGAAGAAAAACAAAATCGTGTTCTACATTTTCATCAAAATTTGTATATACTGTCAAACTGCATCTTTCTTGTGGGTACAAAGTTATTAGATCTTCAATAGAAAATAATTCCAAAGGATTTGTAAAAATCGTATCAGGATAGCTATCGCAGTTCAAACGAACACTGTCAATTCTCACAGTTTGATCTCCGGGACCTGTTTCTGCTCCCGAAACTTCGGTCAATCGCCATCCTCTTCTCTTCAAAGGATCGGTTTCAGCATCTTCAAGACGTTTGAAAATAGCATTTCTAATGCTGTGTTCCACAAAATTTTTCGTATGAAGTTCAATTGTATCTTGAGATGCGTATAAATTCAAAATTCCCTCATAATCTCCGCTAAAAACTACAAACGCTGAATCACCGTCTATCGAAATATTAATAGTAATTGATGCGGATTGAAGATTTCTGAACCAGAAAAAAGTATTCAACGGATCTCTGAATTCGGTTTGTACCTCGGTTGTATCCTCTTCACCATAATGATCTTCTGTTTCAAAGTAAGATTGATTATCCGTAATCAGTAAGTTTAATGCTTCTTCATCCGTCATCTCATCATTTGTGAGTTGATCATCTGTGCAACTCCAGATAAAGAGTCCTATTAAACACATTAACAATACAAGTTTGATAATTGCTTTCATTTTTCACCTCCTAGTGATTCTAACCTTTAATGCATTCTAAACTTCGCTCTAAAAAACGAGTGAATTCCAACACGACTTGCTACGAAATGCGAGTTGTGGAAAACTCTCAACTTGCAATGAAATACAAGTTGTGGTTGAAACCCCAATTTGAAAATACTCAGTTGTGATGGAAAGCTTTCTACACTTTTCAATTGCTCAAGTCGCACTCACTTTGTTCGTAGCAACTCAAGTATTTTACAATAGCTTCTTAAAATTATCATCATCAAATAATTTTAAATAAGATTCAATATTTTCCACATAATCATTGATATCTATTATCCACTCATCAATAAATTCTCTATCAATTAATTTACCTTTTCTTTGACCAATCCAATCACGATAATTTGAAAATTCCCAATTTTCCGGATTTTTAACTAATCCTGCTCTAACCGGATTACAATGAACATATTGGCATAAATGATTCTGTTGATTAATAAAAGAAGGCATATATAAGCATTAACCTCTTAATATATTATGCATTTAACTTTAATAAAAAGCTTGACAAATAATCTATATT
>JAIORE010000153.1 GCA_021108315.1 Candidatus Cloacimonadota bacterium | reverse complement strand
TTTAAATCTATATTTATAATAAAATAGTATTAAAATGAAAATTTACAAGTATCAATTCATCTGCGAACATCTATAGTAAAAATAATATTTTCTTCATTATTATTCCTATTTTGATGTGGCTAATGGATGGGCACTGCCAAGTTCTCCCTGCTCTTTCTTTCAATCTGGACTTGGAGTGCTGTGTTATGCCCATAATTCTGATACAAACTCATTATAACTACACATAAATTGGTTTAATCAATTTACAATCTACATAATTTATTTTATAATTTATGTCTTTTGTAGAATATTTAAAAGTCTCATCAGAATTCTCAAACGATGCAAATAATAATACTTGCCCTAAATTATAGGATGATAGCTCTTTTAATAGAGAAGCAAAATCATCTAATGCAATATCTTGTTGCTTGGGCTCATCCAACATCAATATATTAGGATGATTTCCATTTAATTCTTTTGAAGTTTTATACAAACTACAAGTATATGCCCAAATACTTCTAACAAAATCACTTGCCGATGAATCAAATCTTATGTTGTAAAATAAATCATTACTGTAAGGTTTCTTGGCAACTGGCAAATAATTATCTTTTGATATGCTGATATAATTTAAAGATTTGCTTGTATAATTAAACTTTTTAAGTAAAATTTTAAAATTTGATTCTAATTTGGAAAATTTTGTTCTATCATTTAAGGACATAAAATCTTTAGGAAAATCTTTTAATACAGAGGTATTGCTTTCCCAATTTGAAGAAATCTTCTGTAATTCTTCAAGCATTAGATTGAAATCATCAAGATATTTTGTATAAAACTCAATTTTCTTTTCTAAATCAAGTCTTTTCTCAATCTCAACGATAGATGGCATATTGTTATTTGAAACTAATTCTTGTTTAATTTGCCGAATTTGCTGTCTAATTTGTGATTGTTTTTTACGAGAATCTTTTATTTTAATCCCTTTTATTCTAATACTTTCTTTTAAACCATTTATGTAGACTGTAATCATTTTAATCTGTGATTCGATAAATTTAATATTTTCATCTATCCGCATTGGAATTTCATCTATTTCTTGCGGAAGTAAAGAATCGTTAATTCTCTGCAAACAAGTAGGACATATATTTTTTGATGTTTTTAATTCAAACTCAGCTCCTAAATTTTTCACTTTAAGAGCACCTCTATTTTTTCTCAAATCTTCTTGTAGAGAAAGTAATTGTTTTTTATAATTTCCAAGCCTTTCTTCATCAAAAGCCAATTCAGTAAAAATCATATCCACCATTAAGGATTCTTGAAGGATTCTTGATTCAATGTTTCTGAAAAAAATATCAACTCATTTTCATCGTTTTCTATATTTTCTGAAACATTATTAATCTTTTTTTTCTTTAATTCGGTTAAATCATCTAATAAAAGATTTATAAAATCAGAGATTTTGTAATCTTTCTCATCTTTACGCAAAAAGATATTAATATTATCAAAATTGTTAATTATTTCAGGTTTCTCACTTAGATTAATTAATTTACCCCCCACTTTTTCAGCAAATCTGTTCAAGCGATAATATAAGCTTCTCCAATTGTTTTCAATTAGTCTTTTCTCAATAAGTAATTTTTGCTTATTTTTTTTATTTTCATAAATATCCATATTTAATAGAAACTCAATAACTCTTGCTTCTTTGTTTTGTAATTTATAATGGGGCATAGTTGCAAAAAAATCTGACCAACCTGTCTTTTGTTCAATAATGTATGATGAAGCCACCTGTTGCAGATATAGTTTTCTTAAATCTCCTGAATTTAATAAAACATTTGGTAAGTTAATCTCAAGAAATTTTTCTAAAAATAAATGAAACCCATAAATATTATTAGATGCTCCACCTTTATCGTGAACATACATTGGTTTGTATTCAAAATTTCCATCAGGATTTTCTAATATACTACCAAAATAGACATCTATTAGTTGTGGTTTCCGACCTGAACTACTTGTTACACTCCGACGGATTGATATAATTTCTTTATTTTTATTTTCAATTTCAAGGATGACATAAGACTGAATTACTGTATGAAATGAATCATCAGGAAATTCAATTTGGTCTTTCAAAACAGATTGCATAGTTTTTTCATTTCTACCACCTAATAATTCTTCAAACCCCAAACAATAAATTATTGCCTGAAATAAACTACTCTTCCCCGATGTGTTATTTCCCCTGATAATATTCAGTCCCGAAACAAATTCAAAAAATGAACCAAATAATCCGTCTTTTGTATTAATTTCTATTTTAATTTTATTTATTTTCATCATTTGATTTTTCCCATTTTTTTGACAAAGCTAAAATCTTGTTATCGGTTATTTTTCTTTTTCCAAGTTGTTTTAAAAAATCTATCTCAATATTTAATACTTCGCTACTGTTTATGATTTTACTATAAAAAAGATTACCTTTTTCTGTAAGCAAATAATTTCCTTTTTCAATCTTACATAATTCTTCTGCAATTGCGTAAGATAAAGCTCTATTCAAAGCAGGTTCGATACCCCAAGTTTTGAAGTCTTCCTTAAAATTACTTCGAATGAAATCCAATAATTTTCTTCTATTAACATCGGATTTCAATGCCCAACTTAATAAATGTAATTTCAGCAAACTTGCCTTATTTCCAGAACAACTCAATTTGAGAATTAAAACAATTTGAGAAATTTTATAAGTAGCTCTATATTCTGCAGGCAATGGAATAGGCTTTTTTGAGAATTTAATATGACTAATTTTTGTTTTTATCATAATTCATTCAAAACTAATAGGACAACGAAAAATCCAATCAGCCATAACTCGCTTTGTTAATTTTATAACCATCATCATATCTAAATTATCAAAAGATTCTTTTATTCTACTCTCTAAAAGATTTTGGAAACTCTTATACAATTTATTGTTAGTGTCACTTGGGATTAAACATTGCTCTTCAACTTCTTTTTCAACGATGCTTGTAATGCTAATGAACTTTTCAAAGTCTTCTGGGTATTCATTCTCCCACTTTCTTAAAATTATTTCTCCTTCAAGATAATCCGATACACTAATATCTGTTAATTTATCTAATTTAATTTCTAAGGAAGATGAATGAACTGAATCAGGTAATCTTTTACTGTGTTTTCCTTTGGCAATTTTTATCAAATCATTTTCTTCAGATTTCCATTTAATTTTATCTTTATCTTCAATTTCAACTTCTGCTCCTATATTTATTTTTGAAATCAGATTTTTTGTAATAACGGATAACGCAGGTTGTAAGAAATTTACTTCTTCAAATATAACTTCAAAATTATCATTATCAATAATCGATAATTCCCAATCAATAACTTCTTTTTTTTTCGAAGTGCAATGTTGAATTATTTCGTTCTTACCAAATAATGGTGTAACGAAATACCATTTATTAATGTTTGTATCTCCTAAATATTTTTTCAATTGAGACTCATATGTTTTTAATTTATTTAAATCTTTTGTGATTTTGTCCCGATGTTTTTCATAAAGTTCTTTAGCGGAGTAATATTTATCGGGACAATAACATTGAAATGCTTTTCCTGTCCGAGTGAAACCTTCTATTCCAAAATCACCAGGAGTCGCTTTTATTTCTTGATATGCTTCATTTCTAAAATTCTGTTTAAAGCAAATTTGACATAGTGTTTCCCATTTATCACCATCAAATTTTCCGTACTCGGTATTAATCATAAATAACTCTCTATTTTATCATTGGCATTACATATTTTTATTATACTACTAAAATTGTTCGATAATATAAATGGAGCATAATTTTCTTCAATCATTTTATTATTTCCTCCAATTATACATTTCAAAAACGCTTTAAATTTATTGGTAAAGATATTAAACTCACAATAACTGCCGTTGGGCATAACATTCGGCGTGCCACGTCATCTCGCCATGAGCATTTGATTTCGGTATTTCC
>JAIORE010000321.1 GCA_021108315.1 Candidatus Cloacimonadota bacterium | reverse complement strand
TAAAATAGTATTAAAATGAAAATTTACAAGTATCAACTCATCTGCGAACATCTAAAATATCCATTCCATCTTGTTGTGATTCTTTGGATTGTTGACGAAGAGTGAAGCGGATTTCTTTATGCAAAAGATTGAGAATTTTATCCGGTTCATAGATTTTCTTTTCTCGTACAATATTATTGAGAATACTATTTGCTGTCATACTCATAAAAGCTCCCGGCACTCCGTGTCCGGTGCAATCTATTACAGAAATTATGTAGTTTTGGCTGTTTGGAATTGGAAAAAACCAATAAAAATCCCCACCAACAACATCCTTAGGTTTCCAGATGATAAAATAGTTTTTGATATATTGTGAGATTTCTTTTTCTCTAGGTAGAATTGAGTTTTGGATTAAAGACGCATATTCTATTGAATCTGTGAGTTTTGTGTTTTTCTCAATAATTAAAGTACTTTGTTCTTCTAATTCAATATTAGCATTTGATAGTTCATAAGTTCGTGTTTCAACTTCTTTTTCAAGTTTCTTTTGAGTTTTCTCTAAGATTCTTACACGAGCTTTGTATAATGAATAAAGTAATGAAATAATAAAAATTGTTAATACTGTGTAAAACCACCAAGTTTTATACCAAGGTGGCAAAATTGTGAAAGAAAATTCTGCTGGTTTTTTATTCCATAATCCATCATTATTACAAGAAATAACTTTAAACACATAATTACCATTAAGAAGATTCTTATATGTTTTTATTTTTTCTGATACTGGAACTGACCAATCATTATCCCAGCCTTCTAACCAAGTTTTATATTTTACTTTTTTATGTTCTGCTAATGAAACTCCGGTGAATTCAAAAATGAAATTATTTTCAGAAAATGTGAATTTATCTCTATTTTTTATTATTGTATTGTTTACTTTAATAACATCAATAAATAATGTTGGCTCAACATTATTATAAAATCCGTCATCTTCAAAATGAAAAACATTTTCTATATATGTTACCCAAAAAGTGCTGTCAGGAGCTTGTAGAATGAAAAAAGTTTCTTCACTCTTAAAACCATTGGTTTCATCAAAGAAAAACAATTTATTCTTTTGGATATCATATTTATAGAATCCAATTTGAGAATTAAACCAAAGATTTCCCTTATTATCTTCACAAGACATACTTCCGAGACTAATTAATCTTTTATCATAAAGCTTTGCTTCACATTCTAATTTTTCATAATTGTAGATTTGCAAAGAATCAGCAGAGACAAAGAGTATTCGTTTATTATTTAGATATTTTTTTACTGGAGTAATTGTTTCATTATTTATAAACACTGTTTCATCGTGTAAGTAAAATAGTGGATATTCAAGAGGTTCTTTATTTTCTTTCTTAGTATCAAAAATTCTGAAAGGCTTTTCTGTTACACTATTTGCAATTCCAGCTAATGCCGAACTTATATTCAATTTTTTATAATGAAATTGAATATTCCCATTTCTGAAAAGAGTAACAGAAAATGTATTTTTTTGATTTGTCCCCCATTCTTTTACATCTTTCCAAATAATATCTATTTTGTTTTTGTTTTTATTAATTGAAATTCCATTCTCTGGAATTATTAAATTTGTAAAAAGAGGAGCAATTCTTTTACGTTTCTCAAACCTATTCTCATTACAAGCTGTATTCAATGTATCTACAATTCCAAAAGTAATAAAACCATTAGAATGAATATTAACTGATTTATAATTTTCTCCATTAAAATTAAATATAAAAGGAAGACTCGTTTCTATAAACTCATTTTCTTTGATAAAAAATGAATAATTAGCGTCATTATACAAAAATTCATCTTTGGTCTCATATTTGATAAGATATTTATTGCCCCTTTTCTTAAATATTATTTTGAAATTTTCATTAAATATATTTGAATTAGATATTTTTTGGTATTTCCCATCAAGTAATTGGCGGAATCCAACAGGGCATTCCAATATAACATCTTTGTTTACAGTTTCAAAAATTTCATAAAAATCACCATTAATAATGGGAAACTTATTAAATTCAATTCCATCAAAATAATGTATTTCCCTTTTACTTTTAACCCAACTTGGAAAAGGTACACTATATATCCCATTATTTGTATCAGAGACATAGTTACCAATAACCGGATTTATTTTATCATATTCTATAAATTCTGTTCCCGTCCATTTAGCTTGAATTCCATAAATAAGTTCAGATACCCAAATGTTTTTATTTTTGTCTTTAAATATTTCATAGCAATACTTTGTTAAAGAAACAAGATTGGGATCACTTTTTTCTTTCTTTTGTGGATAGAGTTCTGAAATATTTTTTAGAGTTTTGCTTTTGAAGTTAAATTCATAAATACTATTTCCTGTTGAAAAGATAAAATCAGAATTTTCTTTTGTAACGCAAGCTTCCATTATTCCATCAATATTTTTTTTATAAATCAGTTCTTTACCGTAAATATATAAAGTGTCCTGAGATGATAAAATAACAGAATTTGAATTTTTAAATGGGGAGTCAATTTGGTAATTGAACTCATTTGAATCGCTTTTCTTGATTTTTGATAATCCTTTGAAAGACGCAAGCCAGATATTTCCTTCCCTATCTTCAAGTGAATCAAAAATCATATTAGATCGAAGTCCATTTAAGGAATCAAATTTTTTTTCTACTTCTTTATTCCATATCTGAAATCCAATATTTGAAGAGATCATTAGATTATTCTGTGAATTAACATTTATCGAATTTATTGTGTAATTTTGGTCTGAAAAAGATATTTGTTTAAAATCATTATTTTTATGCAATAATAATACTGGATAGTATTGATAATATCTTATTCGTTTATATTTATCTGAATTGATTAATAAGGGATGAATAAAAAATTCTCGTCTTTTAAATCAATAAATGAACAAATTCTTTTTTTCAAACTAATATCTTCAAATTTATCAAATAATTCTATTTTATCACCATCTAATATAATTATTCCCCAATAAGTTGAGAAAAATAATCTACTGCCATTTTTTATTGATAAATTTAAATTCTTTGTCTCTTTATAATACATCCAGTAAGAAATTTTATTATTCATTTGAATCTTTTTTTTCTCTGAATTTAATATTAATTCTATTTGTTCATTTTTTGATAGAGTTATACCATTATAAAAAAAGATATTGCGATCATTTGAAAGCCAAATATTTCCGCCTCCGGTATCTAATAAGCTAAAAATAACAGGATTTGTGAAGGATGAATCAGGTTTCCAAACAAGTGTTTTTTTCATATTGTCAAAAAAAGATAATTCTTTTGGTGTTGAAACCCAAATTCGATCTTTCTTATCTTTCATCATTTGCAATTCATATAAATTTTCATTATCAAATTCGAAATCAAATGAAATTATAGAAGTTTTATATTTAACACATCCAAGAAATCCGGAATTTCGTATTTGTAAAAAACCTGACTCAGACCTATTAATTCCCCCAAATGAATAAATCCAAATATTATGAAATTTATCTTCCATAATATCAGTAATTTCATTATTACTATATTTTTTTTCTTCTAAGTTCTTTGTTCTATATTTTTCTGCTTCAATGAATTTGAATTCATTTCCATCATATCGATAAAGTCCTTGATTTGTTCCAACCCATAGATAGCCTTGAGAATCTTGAAATAATTTTGTAATAGAATTTGTTCCAAGACCATCTTTAATTGTAAAATGAGTGATAATATTTTTTTCAGACCACAAATTTACAAAAGTCATAATCACTAATGTTACAATTAAAATATTTTTCTTCAAAACTTCTCTCCAAAAATCGTGATATTATATCACTGTTCAATTTTATCTTGAAATTCTGTAAATTTTTCCTTAATCTTCTCTTTTACATACTTTCACTATTTCCGTATAGGCATAACGGGCGACGTGCCACGTCATCTCGCCATGAGCATTTGATTTCGGTATTTCCGTAATCATAA
>JAIORE010000257.1 GCA_021108315.1 Candidatus Cloacimonadota bacterium | reverse complement strand
AAATCAATCCTAATCTAAATATTATAACAAACCCAAGTCCATAAATTGATAGTGAAACAAGGTTTGATAATATAACCACCCAAAGCGGATAATTTTCATATTTTTTCATTGTTTCCATATTTCCTAAAATTGTTATCTAAATATTTCCCAGCAGATAGACCGGCAGTAATTCTATCAACAAGATTGGGATGAAGTTTTCTGAAATCATCAAGAACATTATCTCCAAACTAACGAACCCAAATAATACTTCTGCAAACTAAATCTTCATCATCATCTGGTATTCTTGCAATTTTATACGGTTATCTATCTAACTAATAATATTTTTTCTTTTTCAATTTGGTTTAATAAGTAATGTATGAAAGCCGCTTTGGTCATATGTCACTATTTCAATAACAACATCTTGTGTGTTTTATTAATAGAAGCTGAATGTAAACGATAGAAATACATTCCGGAAGGTAGATTTGCAGGTGCATCCCAAACTATTCGAGTCAACTCATCAGATTTCGTATCTCCACTGAAAATATTGTCAATCTTTTGACCTTTGAGATTATAAATAGTTACTTCAATAAATTCATCTTTCGGTAATCTGAAATGAATTGTTGTTCTAGGATTAAAAGGATTCGGATAATTCGGGAATAATCCATATAATTCATCCAATTCTGGTGGATTAGGATTATCTTGATTGTCTAAAATAGATAAGCTTATCGAACCATGAAGCTCAGTAAAACCACTTATATCTACGCTTTCTATCCAATACCAATAAGTAGTTTGAGTAATAACATCAATATTGTCAGTAAATTCATATTCGGTAGGGATAAAAGTAGTTCCACTTCCCAAAATTAGTTCTTCATTTATTTTTGATGCTTGACCAATATTTTCAGAAATTGATCTATAAATATTCCAATAAGCATTATTCTGCTCAGTTTGAGTTGTCCAATACAATTTTGCACAATCGTTATCATAAATTGCCGTAAATGAGCTTAATGTTACAGGTAAGGGATTCTCTGTTTCATGTGTCCCTGGTGTAGCATGTAATAAAATATCTGTAACTGGTGTCGCAGTCCATTCACTAGGATCTGAAACTCCACTCGGTGCTTGAATATCTTTATTTCGAGTAAGGGTTTTATCGTTAAAAAAATCTCCAGTTGCAATAATCTGATCAACAATAGCTTTGGAAGCATCTTGCAAATATGCCCCATCATTAATTTTTCCATTCCAATTATAATTACATCCACTACTCGACCAATCAACTTCTTTAAAATTCACGGTAAATTCACTTACCTCATCATCTCCGCAAACTAATGATTGTCCAGGGGCTATAATTCCGAATAAATTCCAAGTAAACGTGGAGGTTGGATTTGTATTTGCAGTAGCAGTTACTGACCATCCTGATAGATTTTTTGATTCAGTCCCAATGTTAGTAATTTCAATAAAACGATTAATTCTATAACCAGATACATCAGGATCACATAGTTCTGATAAAATAAGAATGCTACCACTACTTTCACTATTAGTAGTTAATGAAATGATATTTGAATCTCCACTTGAACCATTGGCATTTACAGCTCTCACTCTGTAGAAATAATCAGTATTTGAACATAAACTAGTAACACTTTGAATAGTAGAAGAAACACCTAAATTGTTATAACCAGTTAAAATATTTCCAAATTCGGCATCCGTGGCTACATCAAGTTGATAGCTTGTTGCTCCTGATGATGAATTCCAATTTGCATCGAAACTGCTGGTTGTTATGGAAGTAGCTGATATTGCTACAGGAATATCAGGAATAGGTCCGGTAGAATACTCTGTCCAAACCACATTATCAATACTTACTTGTCCTGCCCCAGTATCATGCTGCAAGAATTTCAAAGTAAAATCACCACTTATGTTTACAATAATATTTCCCGAAGACTGTATCGAACCATCACCGCCGGTAATATTTTCAACAACTGTTGTGTTTACGTAAACATCAAGATCTAAAGAAGAATCATATGGTTTCATATAATCAAAACTCAATATTCCACAACCTCCAGAAATAATTCCTGATTCTACTCGAGAAGTAGGAGTTCTATTTTGTCCCAAACAAGGTGTTTTACCATTAATTAACCAATCACCTCTACATTGGTCATATTGCCAAGTAGAGCCATCTTGCCCAGTAAAAGAACCATCTTGATATGTTCCACCGGATTCAGGAAAATTTGCAAAAGTTTCATTACCACCACTGGCAGCAGTCTGAACTGTGATAATATTGGAATTTGTACTGGTTTCAGTCGCATCATATGCCCTCACTCTGTAATAATAATACGTTGAATAGGCTAAACTTGTTACTGAATGTGAGGTATTGTTTCCTACATCAAGATTATTGTAACCTGAAACGTAAGAAGAAAATCCAATATCAGTAGCAACGTCAAGATAATAACCCGTTGCTTCAGTAATACTACTCCAATTTGATATAAATGAATTATTGTTTACGGAAGTTGCAGCATAAGCAATAGGTGGATCAATGGGTAATGGATAATTGGAAGTATGTACTCCGGGACTTGCATCAGTAGCATTAGCAACTCCAGTAGATGTCCATTCTGCACTTGAAAAAGTTGTAGTGGGAGTTCCTATATTCGAGTTTCTCACAGAAGTGCTATTAGAAAAATTTCCGTGAGAAGAAGCATCATCAATTATTGCTTTACTTGAATCATAAAGCTTTACTCCATCACCACCGCTGGTGCTTGTTCCATTCCAAGTACTATTACTGGTAGACCAAGCTATTTCACTAAAATCTACAGTAAAACCAGACACCTGATCATCACCACAAACCAAAGCTTCAGCGGAAGCAATTGAACCAGATAGATTCCAAGTAAAAATATCACTACCGTTTCCAACAGCTACAACACTCCAACCAGTAAGATCAACAACATCATTCGTAGAATTGTAAATTTCTATAAATCTATTAATTGCATAGTCATTTGTGGGGTCGCATATTTCAGAAATTAAAACGTTTGGGTCTATTGAAGGCGAACCACCTCCCCAAATATAGTCTGCATACTCAGGATGATCAATAAAGGGATTTCTGTTATTTTGATAGTAATATAAAACGTTATTTCGATTTTGTTCAAAAGTATCAACGGGATCATCTTCATTCCATTGCAAAAGAATTGCTAAATTCCCATGTTCTCCATACCATGGTGAAAGAGTAGTATTTCCTACTGTCTCGACTCCATCTACAACTTCCAGATCTGGTTCACCACTATCTCCTTCATAACGGGTAGACATATAAAATATGATTCTGGCAACATCTCCTTTTACTGCATCACGAGGTTCCCATGAATCTGAATCTGCATAATTTCCCGGTGCTCCAGAAACTTCCGTACCGCCTGTATCAAAATCTTTATTACTTCGAGATTGGTTAATATTTAATTGAGAAGGTTTTAGATTATGTAAATCACAACCTGCCGGGGCTCCGGTTCCAAAATCACCGTGAGATTTTGCCCAAACATGCTCTCTACTACTGATAGATAATTCGGAATCACCAGTATAAATCTCAATATGATTATTTGAATTATTAGGATCTCGGTCAGCCTCCTTCATAATATTATCAGCAGATGTTGATGAGTATGAATATGATGTATGGTTATCAATAATATTATGTAAAGCTGTCTTTAAAGCTTCTCCACTTAATCCGCTGGCAGAATCATAATATCCTGCTGGTATTTGAGCATAAGCGAAAAAATATGCTAAAAATATAATAAAGGAAATAAAATATTTAATTCTCATAATGGTGCTCTCCTATCCATTTATATAAATATATTTTAGATTGTATTTGTGTCAATATTTTCTTACATCTTTTTCATATTTCCCATTTCATTATAAGTTTATATAATTTTAACTCAATCCTTTCTCTGCTTAAGCCGATGATAACTTTTTTTCTGTTTATAATGGATTTTGGGGTTATTATCGGAAACCGCTTCTTGAAGCAGAAAC
>JAIORE010000415.1 GCA_021108315.1 Candidatus Cloacimonadota bacterium | reverse complement strand
GGCACGCCGAACGTTTGCCAACATGGAGTGGAGCGACATGTTGGCAAATGGATGGGCACTGCCAAGCTCTCCCTGCTCTTCTTTCAATCTGAGCTTGGAGTGCTGTGTTATGCCAATACATAGGTTTGTCAGATAATTTATATTACTCACAACTTAATTCCAAGCACTACAATATCATCCCTTTGTTCAATTTCACCTTGCAATTCTACTAATTCTTCTTCAATCTTCTCTTTTTGTTCTTCCATTAGAAGTGGATTATATTTTAAAAGCAACTCTTTCACTCGTTTAATTTTAAATTTGGTTTCTTTACCATCAATTTTAACTTTTTGGTCACCAAGTCCATCACTCAAAAGATAAATTGAGTCACCTGAATTGTAATGAATTACTTGCTTTGCAAAAATACGCTCTTCCTCTTTTTGTCTTCCTCCGATAGAAAAACGATTTCCCCTAATTCTCTCAATTTCACTATGCTTATGTTTAATTAAAAATAAGAATTGCATTGCTCCTGAGAAATGTATTTCTTGCAAATTCACATTAATATGACAAATACTTATATCCATTCCATCCTGTTGGGATTCTTTGGATTGTTGACGAAGTGTGAAGCGAATTTCTTTATGGAGAAGATTTAGAATTTTATCTGGTTCATAGATTCTCTTTTCTCGAACAATATTATTGAGAATACTATTTGCAGTCATACTCATAAAAGCTCCAGGTACTCCGTGACCTGTGCAATCAATTACGGAAATGATGTAATTATTACTGTTTGAAATAGGAAAAAACCAGTACAAATCTCCACCAACAATATCTTTTGGTTTCCAAATGATGAAGAAATTTTTGATATATTGTGAGATTTCTTTTTCTTTTGGTAAAATTGAGTTTTGGATTAAGGAAGCGTATTCTATTGAATCTGTTAATTTTGTATTTTTCTCTATAATTAAAACACTTTGTTCTTCTAATTCAATATTAGCATTTGATAACTCGTGAGTTCTAATTTCAACTTCATTTTCAAGTTTTTCTTTTGTTTTTTCCAATATTCTTACGCGTTCTTTGTATATTGCATAAAGAAGTGAAATAATTATGATTGATAGTATTGTGTAAAACCACCAAGTTTTGAACCAAGGTGGAAAAATTGTAAAAGAAAGCGAAGGACCATTAAGAATTTTTCCATTTTTCAACATTGCCCTAAATTTAAATTCATATTTGCCAAAAGGTAATTTCTCATACTCTTTTTCTCTTAAAAAAGTATATTCCGACCACTTCTCACTTAATCCTTTTAGAAAAACTGAATATTTAATTTTTTCAGGAAACTGCATTGTCACTGCAAAAAATTTAGCTTTTACAGTATTTTGCTTGTAAGAAAGTTCTATTTTTTCTTTTGGAGAGAAGAGTAATGAATCTGCTTGAAAATGTGATATAACCAAATTTGCATTGTACTCCGGTTCTGTAAATTTTACAAGTCCATTATCTGTAGCAATCAATAATCCACCCTTTTCGTCTGATTCAATATCATTAATATTAGTTGGAACTCCATCTTCTTCAGAATAGGAAATAAAATTATCTGTTTCCGGTAGAAAGCGTGCTAAAACATCTGTGAAGGCAAACCAAAGATTTCCGTTTGAATCTTCTGCTTCAGAAATAAACTTTCCAGTTGGAAGTCCGTCTTCAGCCTTATATCCTTTCTGTACACCATTTTTGATTGAAGTTAATCTGAACCACAGTGGTTCAAAAAATATATATTTTTTTTTTGATTGACCATCGAATAATATTTTTTTTGAAGCATAATCAGTGTTAAATTTGATTTTTTTCCATTTTGATTGTATTTTGAAATTGCGATAGTCACTATTATTAAATGACCGTAATTCGAGAAAAATTCTATTATTTGGATAGAATGTTAAAATATGCATTTCATCATCCTGTTCAAAACCCCAAATAAAATCACTCTCATAAAATGCAGCATAATCTTGGGTCCTTTTGTTGAAAAGTAAACTGGATTTATTTTCTTTATGCTTTCCTTTTATAATTAGATATGATGAACCAGCTGTTTGAATCATAGTACAATTTAAACTATCGGGAAATTCAATTGTATTGATTAGTATACCATTTCTTATTTCATTTATACTATTTTTTTCTAATATCCATATATTTTCATAGGTATCTATCATAATATGTTTGATTTTATCAATATCGAAATATTTATTAATTTCAATCAATTTTTCATTTTTTTTTAAATAATAAGTTTTATCATCTTTATATTCACTTTTATACCAAAAATCCCCCAAACTATCTTCCCACAAAAATTCGATATTTTCCAGTTTCATTTTTTCAATTTTTATTTTTCCAAGGGAATCTATAGTAACAAACTCATTTGATTTATTATTTGAAAGTAAGTAACCATTTTTTATCTTGCAAATATTGGAAATACTCATTTTTTTAAGTATTTTTGTGTACCTTACCGGTGTTAGCAAATATATTGCACTATTACCGAGTAAAATGAAACTATTATTTTTTAAAATAAAACAAGAATTCAAATTATCTTTATAAGGTAGTATAAACTGTTGCTCCTCTCCACTCGAATAAAGATTAATATTAGTTCTATTATCTTTAATAGTTGTATAAATATAATTATTATACGTACCGGAAAATCCGATATTCGATTCATATTTAGAAAGAAATTTTTCTTCTTTAATGAAAAAAACTTCTTCATATCTCACGGCACTACCATAATCAAGCTGGCAGTACTCGTAACCAAAAAATAGATTATTTTTCCTAAAGTCGCTTTTACCTTTATTTGATAAATCCCTTTTTAGTGGAAAATCCTTTCGATTTCCATTAATAGATAATTTAATAAGTGTATAGTTTTTATCTTGATAACCAACAATCAATTTATTGCCGTTATTATCAATATGAATTGAGGTAATTTTATCCAATGGAAAATTCTTTATTGAATTGCAATCAATAATTTTATTGTCTTTTTTACTCCAGATAACAATATTTTTGTTTTCCTTTTCATCTAGTTCAAATAAACCAATGTAATTTTCATCAATTGGGTAAAATTTTTCCCAGTCGTAAGTTAAAATATTAGAATTTAAATTTCGCGAAACTTCATATCTTTCAACATTTTCATTTTCCAAATAACAAAATTGTAATTCATTTTCTGATTGATTTTTAATTGAGAGTATCAGTGTACTATCAACAAATGGTTCAATACCAACTTTTCTATTATCAACATTTAATTCAGGTATCTTATATTCTGTTATTCCTGATTTCCTCCATATCGCATAACCACTTTTAAAAACAATATAGAGATTTCCTGAATAATCAAGTTCAAAATCATATATATTTTCTTTTTCAAAGCTTTCAATTTTATTATTTTCCCATTTAATAATTCTATCATTTTCTTGAATATAGAGAATATTATTATCTTGTTTTACAGTTATTTTACCATAAGGAACAAATGTTTTAGTAATAATTGAATCATTAATTTTTCTAATAATATGTTTTTTAAAAATAAGAAAGTAACCCTTATCTGGAATTTCCAATACGCTTTTTAATGAATCATTTAAAGTATGGTAATAGTAATCTGACATATTTTCAAATTCAACTCCATCAAATCGATAAAAAATTGGATACCATTCACTCATCCAAACAAATCCGTCAATATCTTGAAATATGATTCTACTTATATTGGGATATCCGTCTTCCTGTTTAAATGCTTTAAATATATGTTTGTTTGTTTCTATTTGCTCTTGGATTTCTATTTCAGTTTTCAAGCTGTCGAATTTAGTTTTATAGTTTATTGAAAAAATTAACTGATTTAGTAATATCAAAATCAATAGAATTAAAATTTTCTTCACTACTTTACTCCCAAAACCGTAATATTATCAATCTTTTCTAATACACCTTGTAATTTTATCAATTCTTGCTCTATCATTTTTTCTTTTCTTTCTTCATATTCTTTAAACATCTTCGTATAGGCATAACGTTCGGCGTGCCACGTCATCTCGCCATGAGCATTTGATTTCGGTATTTCC
>JAIORE010000082.1 GCA_021108315.1 Candidatus Cloacimonadota bacterium | reverse complement strand
TTCTGCACCTCTTTGACCTTGAAATGCTCGTCTTTTATCATCTCACTAATCGCATTATGATTACGGAAATACCGAAATCAAATGCTCATGGCGAGATGACGTGGCACGCCGCCCGTTAGCAGCAACTAACAAATGGAGGAGAAAATGAGAATTTTAATGATTTTCTTATGTTTTATTTTTGTGTTAAATTTTTCAGCAATAATAATTAATATTCCAGATGATCAACCTACTATTCAAGCCGGAATTGATATTGCTGTGGTTTCTGATACTATTTTGATTCAACCGGGAACATATGTTGAGAATATTAACTACAATGGAAAAAATATTACTGTAGCAAGTCTCTTTCTTACAACTCAAGATACAACATATATATCAAATACAATTATTGATGGCAGTCAGCCTTCATATCCATTATATGGTTCTACAGTAACATTTAGTAATGGAGAAAATTCATCAGCAATTTTAACAGGTTTTACAATAACCGGAGGAAGTGGAACAATTTGGTATACTAGGCTTCGTGGTGGTGGTATTTTCTGTGTCAATTCGAATCCTACAATGAATAATTTAATAATTACTGAAAATTCAATGAACGATTATGAAAGCTTTGGTGGTGGAGCATATTTTGACAATTCAAATATAATTTTATCTAATTCTGTTATTTCAGATAACTTCTCGTTTACTGGTGCTGGTATTTGTTGCATTGAATCCGATTATATTCTTGAAAATAATATATTGAATAATAACATAGCTAACGATAAAGGTGGAGCATTGTATTCAATGATGTCCAGTGCAGATATGCATAATTGCTCTATTGTGGGTAATACTTCATATGATGGTGCAGGTATTTACTTTGATTTTACAGTCGATATCGTCTCTGTTGAAAATCTGATAATTACAGAGAATAATTCATCACATGCCGGAGGTGGTGTATATTGTTATAGCTCAGATTTTGAATTAAGTAATTTCTCAATATTTAATAATGCTGCCTCTGTTGGTGGAGGAATTACTTTTGATATGTCCAATCCCATATTTAATTCTGAAAATAGGTGCAGTATTTATAATAATATATCTTATGATACAAGAGGAACTGGATTGGATATATTTTCAAGAATATGTTCACCATTTGATGTAATTGTGGACACATTTAGTGTATTTACTCCAAATGATTATTATGCTTCTCCTATTGATAATTATACATTTGATATTATTCATTGGTTAGAAAACAATTTTGTTGATTCAGATTTGTATGTATCAGTTGATGGTGATGATGCGAACAGTGGACTAAATCCTGAAGATCCTTTAAAAACTATAAGATATGCGTTATCAATAATTGAAAGTAATAATACGATATATTTAGCGGATGGTGAGTATAGTCCTTCAACAAATGGAGAAATCTTTCCTCTTATTTTAAACAATCATTTAGACTTAGTTGGCGAGAGTATGGAAAATACAATTTTAAACGCTGAAAACACTAATAATGTGGTCAGATTATATCATTCAGATGATATTACATTAAGAAACTTAACTATTGCGAATGGGAATTCAGAATTTGGTGGGGGAATATATTGTTATATATCTTCTGCTCTTTTTGAAAATTTAACAATAATGAATAATACAGCGGCTCATCGTGGCGGAGGTATTAATATTATGCTTTCTTCACCACAATTAAGTAATGTTATTTTTTATAATAATTCAAGTGCTTGGGGAGGAGGTTTATTTTGTTACTACTCATCAACAAAATTAAACAGTTCAACATTCACAAATAATACATCAACTTTAGGTGGTGCAATTCACACAAATCATTCAAATTTAGAAATCACAAATAACACTATTGTAGATAATTCTGCTCAAGCTGGGAATGGTATTTACTTAACAAACGAGTCATCAGTAATTTTAGTAAATAGTATCTTATGGAATAATAATTTTGAATTCTATTTTAGTGAGTTTAATTCTATTAATTTCCTAACTGTTACACATTGCGATATTTTAAATGGAGTTAACAGCATTTTCAACAATAATGTAAGTATTATTCATTGGCTAGAAAATAATATAGATAGTGACCCTTTATTTTGTGATCCAACAAATAATAACTTTCATTTGACGGTAAATTCACCTTGTATTGACACTGGAACTGCCTATTTTGAGTGGGAAGGTGAAGTAATCTTGGATCTTTCACCCGATGAATATTTTTGTATTGCACCAGATATGGGTGCTTATGAGTGGCAGGATGTAGGAATCCAAAACGAAGAAATTCTCAATCACTCATCCCTAATCACTAATCTCTCTATTTACCCCAATCCATTCAATCCATCCACAACAATTGAATTCTCAATCCAAAATGATTCTAATATCAATCTTTCAATTTACAACATTAAAGGACAAAAAATCAAAACTTTAGTTAACAACAAATTTAATGAAGGCTCTCATTCAATCATCTGGAATGGTGAAGCCGAATCAGGCAAATCTGTAAGTTCAGGAATTTATTATTACAGTTTGAAAGTAAATGGCATAACTGAAGCAGTGAAAAAATGCCTACTGTTAAAATAGAAAAGATGCTGCTAACAAACAGCTCCACAGCCAAGCAAGAAGAGAAATTGAAAGAGCGTGGCAGCTGCCAACCATTAGACAACATGTCGCTCCACTCCATGTTGTCTAACGTGCGGCGTGCCACTAAAAAAGACGAGCAACCGTAGTGAATCGAAACGTCGTCTAAAACTGCGTCCACGGGACTCGCAATTCTGCACCTCTTTGACTTTGAATTGCTCGTCTTTTATCATCTCACTAATCGCATTATGAATACGGAAATACCGAAATCAAATGCTCATGGCGAGATGACGTGGCACGCCGCACGTTAAGCCCATTTGAAAAGTGAAAGAAAAAATCTTTATGTCCAGTTTATCATTTAAATTACTGGACAATATTACAAAGAAATAATTAATGCTCACATTATGAAAGTGAAAGAATATGTAATCAAAAAGATTGAAAGACTTCCTAAAGGATTTGTATTTACATATGAGGATATCATTAAGGAAGTAAGCAGCAAGGAAGCCGTAATAAAAAATTTAAATAGAATGGTAACTTCAGGAAAATTAAGTAAACTTTCAAAAGGCAGATTTTACAAACCCGAGATAACTCTTTTTGGCGAACTGGAACCCAACGAATACCAAGTTGCAAAAGATTTATTGGAAAAGAATGGAAAAACTATCGGATATTTAACAGGCTTAACTGTTTATAATCAGCTTGGTTTAACTACACAATTGAGCAATAGTATACAAATTGGTCGAAATGAAATAAGACCTGCTTTTCAACGAGGAAAATATAAAATATCCTTTGTTAAACAAAAAAATAATATAACCAAAGAAAATATTCCAATGTTACAAATTTTGGATTCAATACGTTATATAAAAGAAATTCCTGATGCGGAAACTTCATTTCTATGTAATCGTTTTCTAAATATTTTGGCTGGACTTTCACAAAAAAATAAAATTGCATTAATTCGTTTAGCACTTAAATATTCACTTGCAACTCGGGCATTGGTTGGAGCATTATTGGACAAAACAGGCGATGAAGAGTTAACAGAAAAGTTACAAAATTCTTTAAATCCTATTACAACATACAAGTTAGGGATCACAAAAGAAGATTTATCAACAATTGAGAAATGGAATATAAAATGAAACTACACAATGAACCTAAATTGTTTAAACAAGCAATACAAGCGACTTCTCAATATAAGGGACTTTTAGAAATATATGTGGAAAAAGATTATTGGGTAACATTAGCTTTGCACATTATATTTCACAGTGATTTACGTGAGTCTGTTGTTTTTAAAGGTGGGACGGCACTTTCTAAAGCTTTCAAATTAATAGAGCGTTTTTCCGAAGACATTGATTTAGTCTTGTTGCGTAATGAAAACGAAACATCTAATCAACTCAAAAAAAGATTAAAACTAATCAGCAATATTGTATCTGAACAACTTCCTGAATTTGCTATTGAAGGAATTACAAGAAAAATGGGAATGAATAGAAAAACTGCTCATTCTTATCA
>JAIORE010000202.1 GCA_021108315.1 Candidatus Cloacimonadota bacterium | reverse complement strand
TAATTGGTCTGAAATAAAGAGAGAGTTTAGCAACTGAAATATTCTGATGAATCTAAGAGAATAGGCTTAACAAAAGTGTCAGTGCTCAGATTGAAAGAAAATATGAATGAGCACCGCACACTCTATCCATTAGCCAACATGTCGCTCCACTCCATGTTGGCTAACGTTCGGCGTGCCACTAAAAAAGACGAGTAAAACCGGAGTGAATCGACACGTCGTCTAAAATTGCGTCCACGGGGACTCGCAAACCTGCCCCCTTTGACATTGATTTACTCGTCTTTTATCATCTCACTAATCGCAACTTGATTACGGAAATACCGAAATCAAATGCTCATGGCGAGATGACGTGGCACGCCGAACGTTATGCCCATTTATTGTAGAAAAGAGTTTAAGTTCTTGACCTAAATTATTATTAGAATTTTTTTAGAAATAGAATTAAAGGAATTAGTAAAATGATAAAAAAGAAATACACACAGTTGTTGTTACCCTCCCATTTTGGTGTAACAATAACAATAGGTAATATACACACGTTGTGAGTAATTAATAATGACAGAAAAACATAAATTAGAAGAGATAATTGCCTTGATTACATTTTTGCAAAATTATATTCAGAATAATGTAAAGCAATCATTTACCGATTTAACTTTTAGTTTGGAAACAGTAATTAAAGACTATCTTAATGTTTTTGAAAGAGATAGTCACAAATATGAAAATATAAATTTTTTAAAGCATAATTACCCTGCTATTGATTTAGTAAGTAATGATAGAAATATTGCTATTCAAATTACTACAAATGCAGATCTACGTAAGGTTAAGAAAACTGTGTTAACATATAACAGTCATAAATTCAGTTACGAAAAATTAATTGTTATAGGTTTCGTTAAAGCAACAAAATCAAGTTTGCCCAATATTACTATTTATAGTAGTGATTATTTAATTAAATTAGCAAAAAATGCAAGTAGTAAGCAGAAAGATGAATTATTCGATTTATTAAAAAGACAAATTCCGTGGAATAGTTTAAGTCCGTTAGATGATAAATTATGCTATGATATTGTTTTTGATGTAATAAATAGAAGTGCTATTCGAGACTTAACAATATGTGAAGGTGATTTTAATAGAATGGTTGATGGGTTATATGAAATTAAAGAAATTATTACAACTGGCAAAATAAAAGGAAAACCTATTAGAGCAAAAGCACTTGTTGAGTACTCAGATGAAATAAAAAGTCAATTAAGTGAGATTGAATTTTTAGTTTCAAATATTATCCAAATATGCAATGCAAATAAAAACCAAAGAAATTCGCATTTTATATGTTTAACAAGACAAGAAAAAGAAAAAAATGATGAACTAAAAGAAAAAATAATTACAAAAGCAAATGAACTTGCACGACAGTTTGGACTAAATAAAAGAATTTATGGAAGTAGAAGATGGTAATTCTGTTCTCAATAATGTGTATGAATTACGACAATTGTAGTAGACTTGATACAAATTCATACATTCAGCGTTACAAATATTTTTCATTAAGTAGAATGTAGTCTTAAAAGTTTTGTATTTGGTTGGATAAGTAATATATAATCTATAAACATATTACTTTTTTCATCAATTATTTTTATATCGAAATATGGAGGTTATCTTATGGATGTAGCAATTGAAAATAGAAAAGTTAGTAGTTTTTTCCGATTTCTAAAAAATTGGGATAATGAATTAAAAAAGGATTTAATTATCAAACTAACAAAATCAATTAGTGTTCAAGCAATGAATGAATATGATTTTTCTAAATGTTTTGGAGCTTGGGAAGATGAAAGAACTGCTGATGAAATTATTAAAGATATATACAGCAGTAGAATAAATAGTAATCAAATAGAGGAGTTTTAATGGATTATTTACTGGATACAAACATTTGTATTCATTTTTTTAAAGGACAATTTGGTCTTAAAGATAAAATCAAAAAAATTGGATATAAAAGATTTGCAATATCAGAAATAACCCTCGCTGAGTTAATTTATGGTGCTGAAAAAAGCCAAAGAAAAACTCAGAACATCAAAGTAGTAGAAGATTTTGCAGAAAAGATTTCAATAATTCCAATTTTTGATTGTATCAGAATATATGGAAAAGAGAAAGCAAGACTAAGTAGTAAAGGAACAATAATTAGCGATTTAGATTTATTCATTGGCGCAACAGCAATTGTTAATAATATGGTTATGGTAACTCGCAATGTTCGAGAATTTAAACGATTAGAGAATATTAACATTGAAAATTGGATTGATAATTAAGAATAGTTTTTACTAAAAAATAATACTCATAACGCCGGTTTTATTGCAAATTTACTTACTTTAAGATTGTGATAAAAATAAAATTCCTTTAAATCTCATATTTATGTAAATTGCTATGAGAATAGGCATAACAAACAGCTCAGTGCTAAGATTGAGAGAAGATTTGAAAGAGCACCGCAGCTGCCAACCATTTGTCAACATGTCGCTCCACTCCATGTTGACAAACGGCGGCGTGCCACTAAAAAAAGACGAGCAGCGGAGTGAATCGACACATCGACTAACACTGCGTCCACGGGGACTCGCAATTCTGCACCTCTTTGACCTTGAAATGCTCGTCTTTTATCATCTCACTAATCGCATCATGATTACGGAGTACCGAAATCAAATGCTCATGGCGAGATGACGTGGCACGCCGCCGTTGTGTGAAATTTAGTTTTTTCCTGTCGTAAGAAAAAAAGAAAACGAAAAAAAAGACAAAATTGTAAAAAAGCGAAATTGTTTTAAAGAGAATAAAAAGACATAATAATTCATCTGTCAGATAATTCCTTTCAATTTGGAAGAAAATCACGAGTAAATTTTACCAGAAAGATGGAGTAAACTTGAAAGAAAACGAGGAAGAAAAATCTAAGAATAATGTCTCAGGAAATCGGAATTATCAAAATTAATCTTTTCGCATCTAAATCCAATAAAAAAAGGGCTCCCTCTGTGAAAGAATTAACAAAGAAAAAGAAATAAAAAAAACAGCAATTAATTTAAATTGAAACGCTCAAATAAAAGCAAGAATTATCTGGAATAAACCTTGCGCTGCCGGTAACTTAAAATTTGGTTTCGCTGTAAAAATTAACTGTAAAAATCAAAGAAAAAACAAGAAAATCTAAATTACATAATTCCTGCTTTCTTTTTAATTCTTAATTCCACCGAAGAAAGTAAAAGTTTACCGGTGAATTTTTTCTACCAAAAATTTGTAATTGAATTGAAAGAAACTGAAAAGCAAACCTAATTCTAACGCACTAACAATAGATAAGTTATGGAAAATTTATATAATGCTTAAATTCTAAAGTGTCCGTTTTTTCTAAAATTCAAAGAATAAATGAAAGATAATTGAAAGAAAATCAAGGAGAAATGTAAGTTGCATAATTCCTGCATTTCATAAAATTAATTTCTAAAATCAACAAAATATGCGAAAGATTAAACAGAAGAATTATTTTTAACAAAATCGCTTGGCTAAAATGAAAGAAAGGGCAATTTTCACAATTTCGTTCGTGGAATAAAGTTTAAAAAAAAAGCAAGAAATCTTTGAAAGTAAAATCTAAGCTAAATTAAAGTTTTGCAGGTTGAACTAGAAGATAGTGAAAGTAACCGAAGAAGAAAATATCAGAAATCGTTTTGAGAGCGACTTTGACAGTTTTTTACAATTTTATAAGTCCCAAAGCAAGATTTAATCGGAACTCAAATTAATCGGTTCTGTATTTCAAAGTAAAATTTGGTTTGTTTAAAAAAAGAAACTGCTGAGAGTTTAAGTTTTTCTGATATTTTTACAGCGAACTCAAATTAAATCTTGCTTTATTTGTTTCGTTTCTTTTTTTCGGTAAATTGAATTATTCGTGGGTTCTGAATTAGTTAAATCCGACGCTGTTTTCAATCGCAACGTTGGTCGTAATCGTTTTTTGGCTGAATAATTAAATTCACACAACACACAGCTCCACAGCCAAGCGAGAAGAGAAGCAAGAAGAGCGTGGTAGCTGCCAACCATTAGCCAACATGTCGCTCCACTCCATGTTGGCTAACGTTCGGCGTGCCACTAA
>JAIORE010000067.1 GCA_021108315.1 Candidatus Cloacimonadota bacterium | reverse complement strand
TAGTGGCACGCCGAACGTTAGCCAACATGGAGTGGAGCGACATGTTGGCTAATGGTTGGGTGTGCTCCGCCCATCTTTTCGGGCGGAGACACCTATGTTAGCAATAATTCTATTAAAATCTAATCTTCTTTTTGAAAGGTTTTTCCTTTTGGATTTAATCTCCTTCTATCTGGTGTAACTACTTGTTTAGAAATTACTTTTGAAGGTTTTGAGAACATATGAACATTATCTCTTACAGCCTCAGAAGAAGCAATTACATAAAAAAATATCTTGCCGTTCGGAACAGAAGCATTCCAACTCTCATCCGTAAAAGTTCCGCTGGCATTTTCCGTAAATGCTCCATTCGGATCATCAGCAGAAAATATCTTATATGAATTTGCTCCGGTAACTTCGTCCCAACTGATCTGTACATTTGAGCCGATAATTTCGATAGATACATTTTGAGGAGGATCAAGATATTGCGGTGCAGATCTGGCGAGAATAAATTGCCCGTATTCAGTCGTATTCTCAAATATTACCTCGTTTAAATCTCCATTTATCTGGACGTAAATACAAGTATCATAAGCTACCCATCCACTATCAGAATTTGAAGCTCTGCGATATAATTTTATCCGTGATGGATTATTTGCGTCATCTTCTGTGATACCCGGAACATTCTTAAATACTATATCTAATAAATCTAAAGGTGTACTTCCGAATTGATACATAATCCAATACTGATCATTCAGTACATCTTCAATATCATCGGGAATTATATTGGGTGATAAATTTATTTTTGAGATTACCACAACATCACCGGCAGCTTCACTATTTAGAGTAATTCTAAAATCGGCATCATTGAAGTCATAAAATCCGGTAGATGTAAGTATTTTCGTATCACAAAATCCCTCTCCGAACGGAATGGAGGAATCTATCCAACAATTTAGGGTATCCATATTTGTTAGAGTTCCGTCAATTCCTGAAATTTTATCAAATAAATCAGTTCCAGTTTCTTCATTGAACTGCCAATAACTCACAAGTCCACTTTCAAAACCGGTAAGATTCAAATGTATCTGCTCACGAATTTGGGTTGAATCTAATGCTGTATTCCAAATGCTTACTTCATCAATAAATCCATTAAAATAACCTTCAGGACTTCCGGTTGAATTTAAAGCTGAGCCAATTGCATTATTTTGAATACTGTCATATCTTGGAGTTACATTTTCTGTAGATTCTGCTTCAAGATTACCATTTAAATAAAGCCGCCAAATATTTCCATCATAAGTTGCTGTTGCGTGATACCATAGATTATCTTCAATCGTGGTAGTACCAAATACAGGATGATTTCCTCCTGAATCAATGTCTTCAAAATCGGCAGCTAAAAAACCGGTAGCCGGATCTATCCCAAGAAAATAATTCATATCTCTGTTATTGTTATCCGATTCACCTCTTCCTTTGGTTACCAATGGTTCAGCTTCAATTCCCCCCGTACCGGTAGAGGATGTGATACCGTCTCCGCTTCGTTTGAACCAACAAGAAATTGTAAAATTCTCTAATTTCAGATTATTAGGCTCTCCCAAATCTAAATAATCATCAGTGCCGTCAAAATTAAGAGCTGTTCCCGGATATCTATCAATTTCTGCTCCTTCTCCGCTTACAGCAATAAATTTTGTTTCTGCATCTGTGGTAGTATGGCTGATGTTTCCTTCATAAATTTTTAGAGAATCCGGTTCAAAGCGAACATAAATTGTATCAGCAACTATTCCGTTTGCAGGAGTTATAGATAAACTTTGGGAAAAACCTATATCTTCAGTTAAAGATATCTTGAACCCATCTGTGATTTCTAAATTTAGATTATCAATAAGCTCATTAGCTTTTAGATAATAACTCTTAACAGCAAAATCCCCAACTACTTTGTTTCCAAAATCAAGACTATCACACCCTACCTGTTCATAATGGCTCAGTTTGCCAGAATTTTTTCCGATAATCAAATCAAATAAACCATCATCATCAAGATCCGTAAAACTTGGTGATGAATCACCCCCTACATAAATAGAATTGAAATTTGAAGTTTTATGTGTAAAAGAAGTGGAGTTTATACTGTTTTGTTTATAGAGCATCAGTTTGCCATCACTTTTTCCGATAATCAAATCAAGTAAACCATCTCCATCAAGATCGGTAAAGGTTGGTGATGAATTAGTATCTATATCAATGTTATTGAAACTTGAAGTTCTATGTGTAAAAGAAGTGGAGTTTATACTGTTTTGTTCATAGCGGCTCAGTGTGCCAGAATTTTTTCCGATAATCAAATCAAGTAAACCATCACCATCAAGATCGGTAAAGCTTGGTGTTGAATAACTTCCTACATCGATGGAATTGAAATCTGGAGTTCTAAGTGAAAATGAAGTGGAGTTTACACTATTTTGTTCATAGCGCCTTATATGACCATCATTTTTTCCGATAATCAAATCAAGTAAACCATCTTCATCAAGATCGGTAAAGGTTGGTGATGAATGTAATTCTACATCAATGGAATTGAAATTTGAAGTTCTATGTGTAAATGAAGTGGAGTTTACACTGTTTTGTTCATAGTGCCATAACTGACCATCAATTTTTCCGATAATCAAATCAAGTAGACCATCACCATCAATATCCGTAAAGCTTGGTGATGAATCACTTCCTACATCGATGGAATTGAAATTTGAAGATCTATGTTCAAAATTTAAGGGAAGTTCTAACGAAGATATTTTTGGTCGTATGTCTTTTGTTATAATAAACTGACTGAATACAGTTATCCCAACGAAAGTTACTTCATTGTTTACTGAGTTAACAGAAACTGCATCAGTAAGATGAATCCAATTATAATCTGCTGTTGATGAACGAGTGTAAAGTTTTATATCAGACGGATTATTCTCATCTGTCAAAATTAAATTTTCACTGATTGTAAAAGTTAAATCAGTATCGAAAGTTCCTGTTCCATAGCGATTTACCACCCAATATTGAGCATCGAGAACATCATCAAGTTCAGTTGGATTTACATTGGCTAAAGCATCTATTCTGCTAACGGTAATCTCTGCTGTTCCTGCAGTAGTGAAAGACATTGAAAGTCCTGTATCTGTGAAATCTACGACACCGACAGTTTCAGTTTGTGAATTAGAAACTCCCTCTCCAAAAGGAATGGTTGAATTTATCCAATCATTATCATCCATATTATGAAGTGAACCATTATTTTCTGAAATATTATCTTCCGCAACAGTTCCACTTCCATCATTGAACTGCCAATAGCTTCTAAGGCTTGTTTCGCTTCCGGAAAGAGGAAGATGCATATTTTCTCTGATCTGTTGAGTTGTTCGGGCTGTGTTCCAAAGGCGAATCTCGTCCATACAACCATAAAATCGGAAACCTTCATAAACATCGGAAAAAATCAAAGGATCATCATTTGCAGTAATTGATCCTGTTATTGTTACTTCTTTATCCAGATTTCCATTTACATACATTTTCAATGAATTTGCCGAAGAAGAATAAGTCCAACAGACATGGTACCACTCATCATAATTGAAGTCGTGATTGTATTCTATCCAATCAGTATTAGAAGTTCCGGGTAATCGAATCTGGAAACCTTTTCCATCACTAGACTCATATTGCTCATCCCAAAATAGAATTTGAATATCTCCTTTTACAGCAGGACGGCTGTTTTCGGCGAGTAATTCTGCTTTTATCCAAGCTTCAAAAGTCATCTCATCTGAAATATTTAAAGTTGAATTGCAACCACAGTTTATATAATCGTCGATTCCGTCAAATTCCAGAGCAGTTCCTGGAAAATTATCTGTTTGCCGGTCTCTCCCTTGAGCCAATAGTAAAACGGGTAATAGAAATGACATAATAATAGCGGTTTTTAAAAAGCTAACTATTTTACTTTTTTGCTGCATACTCTCCTCCTAATTTTTTTTAACATTTGAAATTGATTTTTTCATTTGTTCTTCCGTTTTTATTTCGGTTTAGAATAATTTTTGTACACAGAAATAGTCAATCTTTCTGTTGTATTTCTCCTTTTTATGATTTTATGTGCTCTCCTACTGATTGTTGCTAACGTTCGGCGTGCCACGTCATCTCGCCATGAGCATTTGATTTCGGTATTTCCG
>JAIORE010000105.1 GCA_021108315.1 Candidatus Cloacimonadota bacterium | reverse complement strand
CGGAAATACCGAAATCAAATGCTCATGGCGAGATGACGTGGCACGCCGAACGTTAACGCCAACAAGAAATAATCAGAAGAAAAACAAAAAATCAAAAAGATTGCCAAAAAAATAAATAAATATTTTGTGAATAAGAATAATAAAATGAGGAGGAAAAAATGAACAGATTTATATTTGTTTTGTGCTTTATCCTAATGTTTACAATGCTATCTTCCGATGTGGGAGAAGGAATTACTGCATTGTTTACATTGGATACAGCAGAGCCGATTGTAGATGTTTTATACCCCGACGGTGGTGAAACTCTACTTGCCTTCCAAGAAACTAATGTGAGCTGGACAGCAACAGACGGACATTTAACAGGAAATACAATAACTGTTAAATCCAGTATGAACAACGGGAGCAGTTGGCAAACTTTAGCAAGTAGTGAAAGCAACGATGGTAGTTACACTTGGACAGTGCCTTATGCTTATACTCAAAATGCTTTAATCAAAATAATGGCAACCGACGATTTCGGGAATTCTGCAAATGATGTTTCTGATAATGTTTTTACAATCGAATTTGAAAGCAGTTACGGAGTATCAGCCATTTTCGGTATGGATACAGTTGACCCAACTTTAGATTTAACTTCACCGGATGGTGGGGAAGAATGGTACATTGATGATTTTCACGATATTTTATGGACTGCATACGATAACCATTTTCCGGTAGCACCTATCAATATCCAGTTTTTATCTTCAGGAGATAATTACAGTGCAGTTTCCGAATTTGAAGATAATGACGGAGTTTATAATTGGCAAATTCCAGCAATTCAAACCGAAAACGGAAAAATTAAAATTCTAATATCCGATACTTTTGGTAATTCTGTAGAAGATTTTTCAAGTACTATTTTTAGTATAAGTTATGTTCCTCCAAAACCTCCTGCAAATGTTGCTATTAATACTTCAAATGGTATTGATGCAGTACTAACTTGGGATGCTGTTACACAAACAATTAACAATACTCCTATAACCCCTGATGGTTATATCATTCTTTATAATGAAGTTCCCGCAGAAGAAGAAAATGAAGACTTTTATTATTTTCTCGGAGCGACTTCAAATTTGACTCTAACTCACCACCGTGTAGCAGAATTTCGTGAATAAATGTTCTATAAAGTTGTTGCTTACAAAGATTATAGAGGAAATATTATCCGTTGCCTTGCTTCTATTTCACAAAAAAGTAAACAAAGAAAAGGAATTCTAAATACAGACATTACTTGGCTGACTCTGAAAGATAAGCTAAAAGAAGTAAATTTTAAATAGGAGACTATAAAATGCGAAAAACAATAATAACAGCATTAATCCTGCTGACAGTTTTGGCAATATTTGCCGAAGCCCCAATTGTAACAAATGTCATCGCTTCTCAACGTACCAACGGAAGCAAGATTGTGGATATATCTTATGATGTAAGCGATGCTGAAAATGACGATTTATGGCTCGAAGTACTGGTTTCTGCTGATGGTGGTGTAACATTTGATATTGAACCTGATGAAGCAAATGTAACCGGAGATTTCGGAAGTGGAATTATGCCCGGAACCGGCAAAAGCATAACTTGGAACGTCGGAGATGAGACCAGCGATTTTGATGGAGATAATTTCCAGCTTAAAGTAGTAGCCTATGATGAAGATCCTACACCACCGTCCTGTGAAGATTATGACGGTAACGTTTACCAAACAGTGCAGATAGACAACCAAGTATGGATGGCAGAAAATTTAAAAGTAGCTCATTATCGCAATGGAGATGCAATTCCAAACATTACCAATAACAGCCAATGGGTAAGTACATATACTGGTGTTTATGATAATACTTCCGCCAATGCTGATACTTACGGAAATTTATATAACTGGTATGCCGTAGATGACAGCCGAAATATAGCTCCGGAAGGCTGGCACATTCCCACAGATGAAGAGATAAAAGAACTGGAAATAACACTTGGAATGAGCTAAAGCGAAGCGAATGACACCAGCTGGCGTGGAACCAACGAAGGCAGTAAACTTGCCGGTAGAGCAGATTTATGGTCTAGTGGTGCTTTAGAGAATAGTGCCGAATTTGATACTAGCGGTTTTAGCTTTCTTCTTGGCGGTTATCGCTATTTCAGTAGTGGAGGCTTCACTAATATGAGAGTAGCCACGGTTATTTATGGTCTTCTTCCGAGAGTGGCAGCTTCGCTTGGGCGCGGCTACTGACCTACGATGGCACAAATGTCCACAGGAGCCACTACAGTAAGCATTATGGTATTTCCGTCCGTTGCGTTAGGGATTAATTTTTTTGACATTTGTACCGCGATAGGAGTAATCGAAATTTTTTTAGAAACTCGTTTCAATGTTTATATTAGTAATACCTTGCAACGAGAATTAAAAAAGTTAAGATATGACGACTTACCGATTTTCAAAGCGAGTTACGATTTACTGAGTAAATGGTGAGTAATAATATTTAAGTGAGGAAATAATGAAGAATCTTGGAATAGGAATACAAGAATTATCAGAATTTAAAAAAAGAAATTTAATTTATGTGGATAAGACTAAAATAATTGATAATCTCATTAGCTCTGGGAAATATTATTTTTTATCTCGTCCTCGCAGATTTGGTAAATCATTGTTGGTAAATACAATTAAAGAAATATTTCTTGGAAATAAAGATTTATTTGTTGATACTTGGATTTATGATAAATGGAATTGGGAAGAGAAAAATCCGATTATAAAAATAAGTTTTACAAGTATTTCATACAGAGAACAAGGATTAAAAAAAGGTCTTGAATTATTTTTTGATAACTTTGCAAAAAAAGTAAATTTAACATATACAGAATCAGATTATTCTGGAAAATTTATAGAACTTATCACGTTTTTAGGAGATAAAGACGGTGTTGTAATTTTAATTGATGAATATGATAAACCCATAATTGATTTTTTAGATAAAAAATCGGTCGAAATTGCTCAAAAAAATAAAGAAATCTTAAAAAACTTATATTCTGGTATAAAAGATTGTGATAAATATATAAAACTTTTATTTATAACTGGTGTATCAAAATTCAGCAGAGTATCAATTTTCAGTGAACTTAATAATCTTAATGATATTACAATAGATGAAAATTATAGTCTTTTAACCGGCTATACTCAAAATGAAATATTGCAATATTATAGTTTTTATCTAAAAAAAATTGAAAATAAATTTAAAATCAGTACTGAAATTTTGTTAAAAAATATGAAACTATGGTATAATGGTTATTCTTGGGACGGAAGTAATTTTGTTTACAATCCCTTCTCTATACTGAGCTTTTTACAGAAAAAAGATTTTAGTAATTATTGGTTTAAGTCAGGTACACCAACTTTCTTAACAAAATTAATAAAAGAACAAAACATTGATATTAAAAAATATGATGATAACAATTTTATTATAGATGATGCTGCTTTTGATTCTTATGAAATCGGGAATATTGATTTAAATATTCTTCTTTTTCAAACTGGTTATTTAACGATAAAAGAGAAAATCGTAAATCCGGAAGATTTTTCAATTGATTATAAAATTTCATATCCGAATAGAGAGGTGCGTGATTCATTTTATAAATTCTTAATTTCCGAATTTACAGAGATAGATAAAACCCAATTTTCCGAAATAACAAAAGATTTGAAAAATAGTTTAGAGGAAAATGATATTGAACAATTTGTAATTATTCTGAAATCACTTTATGCAAATATTCCGTTTGAGATTTTTATTAAGAACGCAGAGAGTTATTACCACACAATAATTTATCTTATTTTAAAATTACTCGGAGTAAAAGTTTTTGTTGAAAAACATACAAACAAAGGTAGAATTGATGCTATTATTGAAACAAAAAAGTATATATTTATCTTAGAATTTAAGATGGGAAGTGTAAATAGTGCTTTAAAGCAATTGAAAGAAAAAAAATATTATGAGCCGTATTTAAAAGATAAAAGAACAATTTATAATATTGGCATTGCTTTTGACGGAAAAGATCGAAATATCAAAGAGTACCAAATCAGAACTGTTGAAGAATTAAAAAATTGAGCAATATTGATGTGTCTGAAATTACTTTTAGATTCGTTGTTTTGTTTTAGAATGTTGGCGTTAACAAACATCTATAGATGTTCGCAGATGAATTGATACTTGTAATTTTTCATTTTAATACTATTTTATTATAAATATAGATTTAAATTTGAATGAATAG
>JAIORE010000363.1 GCA_021108315.1 Candidatus Cloacimonadota bacterium | reverse complement strand
AATATAGATTATTTGTCAAGCTTTTTATTAAAGTTAAATGCATAATATATTAAGAGGTTAATGCTTATATATGCCTTCTTTTATTAATCAACAGAATCATATATTTATAGTTAAAATATACTTAATACAAAAATATTTATTTTAGCTGAATTTCAGCTTTTTTTGCTCATTTTAGCTCTATTTAATATTCATATAAAACTTTTTTATTTTTAGAATTTATTACATTTTTTTCGTAACTCACTATATTTTGTCACTATTTCAAAAGCAACATTCTTTTAGTTTCGGAAAAATTATTTCCCACTTTCAATTGATAGAAATATATTCCAGAACTTACCGGTTTACCACTATCATCTTTTCCATCCCAAACAACTTCATTAATTCCCAATTTCTCCCGAATGCTTTCGGGACTAATCTCTAATTTCTTTATTTTTTGTCCTTTGATATTATAAATTTCAATCTCTATTTGTTTGTTTTGTTGGCTTTGTTCGAGATTAAATTTTATCGTAGTTGTTGGGTTAAAAGGATTCGGATAGTTTCTTAATTTGAAATTCGTGATTTGTAATTCATTATTCACAGCATCTGTTTCCTGATTGAAAAATATTGCTCCAATATCAGCAATTGTATCATCAGGATCATAAGGTGAATTAGGATCGCCGGCATCTATACAAGGTGAATTTTCAGTTAAACAATAATCATCAATCTCAGCATTAACAAATAACGGATCAACATCAATATTGCCTGTTCCTACAAAACCACCTTGGATATCACAATAAGTAAGATCAGGAGTTGTGGGAGTATGAATTTGCGTTCCGTTATTTGAGGTGTTACCATAAATAATCAAATTGTTAAAAATTGGGAAATGAACATAATTTAATGCTATTCCTCCACCTTCTGAAACAGCATGATTATCACAAATTGTATTATTAATAATTTCAGGAGATGAACCATCGACAAGATGAATTCCTCCACCGGCAGACGAAGCAATGTTGTTACAAATAATATTTCTTTTCACTGCTGCGGAAGCATCCCAAAAAGCGATACCACCACCTTCCACAGAGGAATTATTGCATATTGTATTACCGGATATCATTGCAGAGATATCATCGCAAGAACCAAAAACATATATCCCACCTCCTCTTGCTGAGGAATTATTATTGCAGATTATATTATTTGAGATTATTATCGATTCTCCGCTCCACCATCGAGAAATTGCACCTCCACCACCAGTTGCACTGTTATTTCTAAGCAGACATCTATCAATGATGAGTTTAACTGATCCTGAAATGTAAATAGCTCCTCCGCTACTGTCTTCCCATCCACCAAAAGCATTGCCGTTTTCTAAAATGCAATGACTAATTTTTGACGAGTCATTTACAGCGGAGATATTGTTAAATCTTATACCGTGCCAACCTGTTTGTGTATTTTGGGCTGTAAAAGATATTGTATCGGTTTCTGTTCCTACAGCGAGTAATTGTCCGTGAATATTAAATTTGTAATGTCCGGTGAAAACTACTTCCACTCCGGGTTCAATGATAAGAGTTTGACCGGCAGAAATAGAAATTTCACCATTGATGTTGTAGGGAGAATTCTCTAAGTTCCACTCTCCGCTTACATTTCCAGCCGGGATTTCTTCCGATAGAAGTGATATTGATAATATCACGAATAAGATTAAAATAATTTTTTTCATTTTATAATCCTTTTTTATTTAGTATCTTAACGAAAATGTGTGAATTGTATTTTAAAAAACAATTTGAAAATTTGATTAACCCATGCCTTTAGGCGTGGGCTTGAGATCAACCTAAACCCACCCGCTCCAAATCAGCTTTAGCTGATTTGGAGCGGGAACTTGGGGAAGGTAATTTACCCACGACTAAAGTCGTGGGTTATTGAGAATTATGAAACTGTTTTTTATTTCATCAAAATAGCTTTTTTAATTGCTTCATAATTATCTGTTTTCATTTTGATAAAATAAATTCCGGAAGAAACGTTACTCCCTTGTTCATCTTTCCCATTCCAGACAACTTTGTTAATTCCTAATTTATCATTTCTAATTTCTAATTTCTTTATCTTTTGCCCCTTCAGATTATATATTTCAATCTTTGCGTTCTTCGTGTCTTTTTCGGTAAGTGAGAAACTAATTGTAGTTGTAGGATTGAAAGGATTTGGATAGATATTTTCCAATTTTGATACTGTTTGCGGTGACAAAACTTCGTTTGATTCTACAGATGAATCTACAATAGAAATATCATCAATTAACCAGCCGTATCTCAGTAATGATGAATCTGAAACTAATCTAAATCTTATTATCACTTCAGAATACTCATTATAATCTGTTAAATCAAATTGCTCTTCTTTCCACCAAGTATTTTCCGGAACAATATCAATAGTTGTCCAATCATCATAAGAATCTTCATCAAAACAAGGACCTTCCGAATCCATAGAAGTAGGTTCTTCATAAATCCCAAAGCCCATATAAGTTGAAATAGGTAGAATTTCCCAATTTACTCCACCGTCAACAGATATTTCAACATAACAATGATCGTAATCACCTTCACTTTTGGCTATTTGCCAGAAAGATAACCTCGGATTATCAATATTACTCAAATCCATCTTCCCTGATTCCATTAAAATATTTATATTGGATTCTTGATACGGATTATGAGCTGAATTACTTCCATTGTGGAAAAATTCGGTATTTAATGTCCAAGCTATATCATTATTAAGCGCATTATTGAATTTGTCAAAATCTGGTTCAAAATCTTCTTCTACCGGTAATGTAAAAAATCCTAATGCAGTACTGAAAGACCAAACCGGACCATAAGTTTCCAATCTATTACTGTTCTTTGCTATCACTTGCCAAAAATAAGTTGTACCGGAATCCAATTCCCCTCCAATTTGAGCATTCGTTAGAGATTCTATTGCAATATCATCATAAACAGAATTTAGGGGAGGATTAACTGTATCAAATAAAACCTCAATCTCTTCCGTAGCTTCACCATTTAACCAAGAAATATCTGTGAAAGAAGAGATATTTACAGAATTGTTTTCAGGATTTGGAGTTGAGGGTTGTCCGGGAGCATCTTCGACAATATAATGTAATCTGATATTTGCCATATACCAGCCGATTGCTCCATCTTCTGTGGGAAAAGTATTGTCTTGTAACTTGTGAATGGTTCTGTTTGTCTGGTTTGTATAACAAAATTCAGGATAATTTGAAACCCAATTTCCATCATGATTTTCATAAACTACGATTAAATTATCAGTTCCATTATACTGAAATGCCGTCTCAAGATTAATATCACTCCAGCCCGGACCGTTCCAAGTAACATTATTTTCGTAAACAAGAGTAAAACCGTTATTTTCAGGATCAGGATAAGTTCCTGCTGTAAATTCCAATTCAGTTGTATGCTTCATATAGATTTTCTGAGCAAGCATAGTATAATCTGTTGTTTCTCCACTTATTTCATAAGATATTTTGTTGATATTGATTGAAGAACCAATTTCCGATTGTAAATAAATGGTTCCAGACCAGCTGTAATCATATAATCCACATGTTGGAACATAATAAGTATCCACATTTCCTGTTCCGATTTGTACATAATCACCGCACAAAAACTGGGCTAATAATAATGTAAATGATAAAAATAGTACTTTTTTCATAATTTTTCCTCCGATTTGTTTTATAAATAGTATCTGAACGAAAATACCAATTTTACTAACTTTTTACATAATTTTCAATAACCCACGACTTTAGTCGTGGGTAAATTATCTTTCCCAAATTATCGCTCCAAATCAGCTTTAGCTGATTTGGAGCGGGTGAGTTTAGGTTGATCTCAAGCCCACGCCTAAAGGCATGGGTTAATCAAATTTCCAAAAATGTTTTTTTAATAAATATTTATACATTTTCGTTCAGATACAAAATATTTTTAAATTTAATCAATGCAATTTTTATTCCGCTTTTACACATCTAAATCCTAAGGCTGATCCGATATAATCAGGTGTATGATTTGGAAGTCTGAGTGCACATCGTAATCCAAAAATTTGACCTGTATGCCACGAACCACCTCGAAGAGTTTTCCAATTCATTGCTGATCCTGAAGGACCTTTTGTATCCGGCTCAGTTGCTTGTGGATTGCTGTACCATTGATGATCATACCAATCCCACACCCATTCGATAACATTACCGGACATATCATATAATCCGTATCCGTTTGCCATATCAATTCCGGCAGGTATTTGATTTCCGT
>JAIORE010000206.1 GCA_021108315.1 Candidatus Cloacimonadota bacterium | reverse complement strand
ACTTAAAAACACGGAACAAACCTGTTAAATTATTTTTATTCTTGATTTCGGGTAACGTTCGGCGTGCCACGTCATCTCGCCATGAGCATTTGATTTCGGTATTTCCGTAATCAAGTTGCGATTAGTGAGATGATAAAAGACGAGTAAATCAATGTCAAAGGGGGCAGGTTTGCGAGTCCCCGTGGACGCAATTTTAGACGACGTGTCGATTCACTCCGGTTTTACTCGTCTTTTTTAGTGGCACGCCGAACGTTAGCCAACATGGAGTGGAGCGACATGTTGGCTAATGGATGGGCACTGCCAAGCTCTCCCTGCTCTTCTTTCAATCTGAGCTTGGAGTGCTGTGTTATGCCAATACAAATGTTTGTCATTTATATTAATCACAACTTAACGCCAACTACAACAATATCATCTCTTTGCTCAATTTCACCTTGCAACTCTGCCAATTCTTCCTCAATTTTTATTTTTTGTTCTTTTATTGGAAGAAGATTGTATTTTAAATACATCTCTTTCACTCGTTTAATTTTGAATTTTGTTTCTTTACCATCAATTCTAACTTTTTGGTCAGCAAGTCCATCACTCAAAAGATAAATTGAGTCATCGGAATTGTATTGGATTATATGTTTTGTAAAAATTCGCTCTTCTTCTTTTTGCCTTCCACCAATAGAAAAACGATTTCCCCGAATTCTATCAATTTCATTCTGTCCAGATTTAATTAAAAACAAAAATTGCATCGCTCCCGAGAAATGAATTTCCTGCAAATTAACATCAATATAACAAATACTAATATCCATTCCATCTTGTTGGGATTCTTTGGATTTCTGACGAAGAGTATAGCGAATTTCTTTGTGTAATAAATTGAGAATTTTATCTGGTTCATAGATTTTTTTTTCTCGTACGATATTATTGAGAATACTATTTGCTGTCATACTCATAAATGCTCCCGGAACTCCGTGAACAGTGCAATCTATTACAGAAATAATGTAGTTTTTACTATTTGGAATTGGAAAGAACCAGTAAAAATCTCCTCCCACAATATCTTTTGGTTTCCAGATGATGAAATAGTTTTGGATATATTGTGAGATTTCTTTTTCTTTTGGTAAAATTGAATTTTGGATTAAGGAAGCGTATTCTATTGAATCTGTTAGTTTTATGTTTTTCTCAATAATTAAAAAACTTTTCTCTTCCAATTCAATGTTAGCTTCTGACAATTCGTAAGTTCGAGTTTCAACTTCTTTTTCAAGTTTCTTTTGAGTTTTTTCCAAAATTCTTATACGGGCTTTGTAAACTGTATAAAAAAGCGAGACAAGAAAAATTACCAATATTGAATAAAACCACCAAGTTTTGTACCAAGGGGGAAAAATTGTGAAAGATATCGAAGGTCCATCAAGAATTTTTCCATTTTTCAATTTTGCTTTAAATCTGAAATCGTATCTCCCGAAAGGTAATTGTTCATATAGTTTTTCTCTTAAAGAAGAATATTCCGTCCATTCATCACTTAATCCATTAAGAAAAACTGAATATTTGATTTTTTCAGGAAACTGCATTGCCACTGCAAGAAATTTGATTCTGACAGTATTATGTTGATAGGAAAGTTCAACTTTATCTTGTGGAGAGAAAATTAATGAATCAGCTTTAAAATATGAGATTACTAGATTAGCATTATACACCGGTTCTGTAAATTTTACAAGCCCTTTATCTGTTGCAATCCAAAGTCCACCTTTTCCGTCTGATTCAATATCATTAATATCATTTGGAACTCCATCCTCTTCTGTATAGGAGATAAAGTTATCTTCTTGAGGTATAAAGCGTGCTAATCCATCAATAAATGCAAACCAGAGATTTCCATTTGAATCTACTGCTTCAGAAATAAATTTACCCGTTGGAAGACCGTCATCAATCTGATATGATTTTTCTATGCCATTTTTGAATGAAGCAAGTCCACTCTCATATGGAGCAAAGAAGAAATAATTTTTTTTCAATTGTCCATCAAATAATGCTTTATCATAAAAAGTATAAAATTTTTCTTTTTCCCATTTTGAGGGTGTTTTGAAGATACTAGAGTTGTTAGTCATAAAAGAGTGAGTTTCGCAAGTAACCCCTTTTGAAAGATTTAATGTTGTAATAAACACTTTATTTTTTTTTTGAACACCCCTTATTGCACTTTCAGAAATAATTGTATAATCTCGTGAATTTTTATCGAAAAGTAAACTGAATATTTTTTTATTATGCTTTCCCTGAATTGATAGATATGCTGAGCCAATTGTTTCAATTTTACTACAATTAAAATTATCAGGAAAAGCGGTTGTACTAATTATTTTACCTTTATTTAATTCTTTAATGTTGTTTTCCTCTAATATCCATATCTTTTCCGACGAATCTTTTAAAATATCCTTGATTATATCTGTATCGAAATATTTTTTAATCTCAATTAATTTTTTATTTTTATTGAAATAATATGTATTATAAGTATTTTGTTCACTTTTATACCAAAATTGTCCAAAACAGTCTTCAAACAAAAACTCCATTTTTTTCTGTTTCAGGTTTTCAGTCTTTATTTGATTTAGGAAATCTATAGTTACAAATTCATTTGACTTCTCTTTATTTGAAAACAAATAGCCATTTTTTACTTTATAAATATTTGAAATACTTTTTTTTCAAGTAATTTTGTGTAAGAAGTAGTTGTAAGCATATATATTGCTCTATCACCTAACAAAATAGAATTGTTATTATTTAAAATATAACAACGATTTATTACATCTTTGTAAGGTAAGATAAATCGTTGTACTTCTTCGTTTAAATTAATATTAATATTGATTCTATTGCTTTTTATAGTTGAATATATATGATTATTATATGTGCCTGAAAATCCCTTATAAAACTGTTCTTTAGAAAGAAATATTTCCTTGTTGATGAAAAAAACTTCTTCATTTCCCCTTACACTATAACCATTAAATTCATAGTACTTATTTCCAAAAAGTAAAATATTTTTAACTACATCAAAACCGCTTGATAAATCATTTTTTATTGGGATAATTTTACGATTCCCATCAAATTCGATTTTTATCAATGTATCTATGTTTTCTTGGTAACCTCTAATCCATCTATTGCCGTTTTTTTCTAAAAAAATTCCTGTAATTTTATCCAATGGAATATCCTCTATTAAATTGCAATCAATAATTTTTTTATCTTTTCTACTCCAGATTACAAAATCATTAGTATACCAATCTACTTCTCTTAACACAATGTAGTTTTTGTTAATTGGATAGAATATTGACCACATATGAGCGACAATTCCAGTTGCATTTTTTTTTCGCTTGATTTCGTAACGTTCAATATTACCATTATTTAAAAAACAAAATTGTAACTTATTTTCACTCTGGTTTGAAATTGAGAGTATCAATGTACCACGTACAAAAGGTTCAATCTTAATTTTTCTATTTTCAATATTTAATTCAGGTATCACATATTCTGTTATTCCTGATTCTCCCCAAAAAGCATAGCCATTTTGATAAACAATATAGAGATTTCCTGAATAATCAATTGCAAAATCGAATATTTTTTCTTTTTCAAAACTTTCAAGCTTACTATTGTCCCATTTAATTATTCTATCATTCTCTCGAACATATAGGATTTTATTATCCCGCTTTACAGATATTTTTTCTGTAGGAGAAAATGTTTTGATAACAACAGAATCATTAATTTTTCTAATAATATGTCTTTTAAAAATTAGGAAATAACCATCATCAGGGATTTCTAATACATTTAATAATGAATCATTTAAAACCTGATAATAGAAGTTTGACATATTTACAAATTCTACTCCATCAAATTTGTAAAAAATATCTTTGTTATTGTTGTCTTCTTTTTTCATCCAAATAAATCCATCAATATCCTGAAAATAAATTTTATCAATATTGGGATAACCGTCTTTTTGAAAAAATGCTTTAAACAAGTGTTTATTTTCCTCTATTTGTTTTTGAATCTTCATTTCAGTTTTCAAGCTGTCAAGTTCAATTTTGTAATTTATTGTATAAACGCTTTGAATAATAATTATAAGCATAAATAATAAAAATAATTTCTTCAAAATCACACTCCAAACGTTACTTTTTCAAACACTTTCTCAACTCTATTAATTTTATTTATTCTTTTTTATTCTATTTTCTGTAAATTGATTCTTCCATTTTCTACATATCTTCGTATAGGCATAACGTTCGGCGTGCCACGTCATCTCGCCATGAGCATTTGATTTCGGTATTTCC
>JAIORE010000379.1 GCA_021108315.1 Candidatus Cloacimonadota bacterium | reverse complement strand
GCGTATTATAGTTGAAATGTGAATTATAGTCTGGCGTGGCAGAAGCTGCCCATTAGCAGAAACTAAAGTTAAAGAGGGAAGAAATGAAAAAAATAATTGTAATAGTTCTTTTTTTTAGTATTTTTTTCATTTGTGAAGGAAATACAAAAAGGCAATCATTAATCGTTATTACGCAAGAGACGAATTCAAAAAAAGTAAACAATAAATTTCAAATTAATAATCTCATTTTAAGTTACAATTTTGAAAATAATATTTTCACTTCAATTGATACTCTAAAGCATACTGACGGATTTCATGGGGATGATTTTTATAATAATTTCATATTTTTTGAAAATAGATATTTAGCAAATGGTGAGACCATTCTGGATTTAAAAAAAAGAAAACAAATCTGGAGTATTGATGACGAAAATAAAAATTATCAAAATCAACAAAGTGAAACAATCGATAAAATATTAATAGAAATGGTTATTAAAAAAGAATCAAGAATGTATAAGGGAAAAAAATATTCTCCAGATAGAAAGTATTATCTCAAAGGTTCTCCTCAGTATTTATATTCATCTGGAAATGATTTTTCAAAGCGTAAAATAACTGAAATCGCTGGAAGTGGAACTCCAATGTCAATGTATTCTTCAGCTCTTTCAGAAATTCCTATGTTTTGGCAGGATAATAATAATTATTTATTCTGTACATTTTATAATGGAAATCAATTTTTTACATTAAACGATTCTATATATGCTAATGGAGAAATATATAACGTTGACATAAGTAATGAGATAACAACTCTTATTGCTAAAATTGATACAGTATATTATTCTGCCGGTAATGCTTTTTTTAAAAAATATCCTGATGAAAGCATAATTTTTTTTTATAGACGAAAAGATGAAAAAAGTCTTTGTGTAATTGATTTTGAAAATAAAGAGCTAAAGAAAATAATACATATTCCCTGTGGAAACAATTTTAACTTAGAATATAATTTGAATAAAGCCTATGGTCGAATAATCAAATTTAAAAACAAAGAAATTGGAAAAATTTGGACAAATTCTGCAATAAAAAAAACATCAAATGGAATTATTGCAGTTGAATATGCAAAAATTGGATCAAATGTTAGATTCCCAGATGGAATAATAATTTGGGATAATATTACAAATAAATGGCAACAAATTATCATTGATAATCGGTTTGTTGTTATTGGTTGGGTTGATGATTTTAAATAAATACTTATTTCCTATAAAGTAATAGGGAACATTTAACTCACTAAAATATAATACAGAAATAAATTATAAAAGGAAATTAGAAATGTGTTACAAGAATCTTATTTTATTAATTTTATTTTGCATAATACTACAAATGCTGAGTTCATACAGTTTCAATTATGAAAATTATAAAAAAAAGTTTTCAGAAATAAATTCTGTAGTTGGGGAATCAAAAGAAATAGAAGGAGGAAGATTCAATTATATTGATATCGTAACATATTATTACATTATGGAAAATATAGAATGTGATTTTCAACGACTTGAAGACTTTAGAAAAGACTTTAAAATTAATTTAAATGATAAACTCTCTTCTGGAAAAATAATAATACCTATTTCCAGGTTTACGCATAACTCAATAACATATCTAATTGCTATTTCAAAAAATAATGATGAATTAGTCATTATTAGTCAATCTGATATTGCAGATAAAATATTCAGTTTTAAGTATTATTCAGATTCTGTAATTCATATTAATAAATTAACAGAAGATGAGTTCTTAATGAGTTGTTTCCTAAATGTTACTACTTTTACAAAAATTGAGAATAATGAAAAATATCAAAGATTTATTCTTTTTTTGAATAATAATATTTCAAGTTTAAATGATACAAAAGAATATCAAATTTATTCTAATAATTATATCTCTAATCAACCAAATACTCACCAAATGGATATTATCGCTGGATATTCTTTAAAAAAAATTCATAATTTCATTAAAATGAGTAATTTCATTGAAAAAAGACCCCCAAATTATTTTGATTTATTAAAAGAAATTGCTAATGATAAAACCATTCCATCTAAGTATAGAAAAGATTATATTAGTTCTTTATTATATAATTATTTTGGTGAAAATACAGATAATATTTCATTAAAAGGAGAATACTTCAATTACATTCTAAAAGTAGTAAACGAGTATCCTAAGGAATCCTATAGTGGTTATGAATCTAATTCACAAATCGACCAATTAGCTATGTATTCAATTTATAGCAGTTTTGATGATAATGTTATTACTCTAAATGAGTTTTTTGACATTTCCAATAAGATTATTAAAATCAACAAAAATCCTGCTGTTACACTATTAGCATATTCTGCCGTGGTTAGATATTATTTGCTAACGAACAATTTCGATGCTGCTTTTCAAACAGCTGTTGAGTCAATCAAGAGATACAATCAACCCGTATTATGGATTTGTTACAAAACTCCCCGTTACTATAATGCAATTCCCACAGTAGTTTTCATAAATTATTTTTACGAAAATCAGATAATTCCTCCAAATTTATTGGTATTTCTTGAAGAGTTAAAAATTGCCTCTGTTGAACACGAAGAGGTGGTAAATTTTCTTAACTTTTGTATCGCTAGAGAAAAAGAGTTTTCAAATTATTCTAATGAAAATGTTCTTACCGCCTATAAGAATATCAATGTTCAAAGTGAAAATATTTATGAATTTAGCAAACCATCTGGCTCAGGGAGTTTTGGTGATTTTTTTCTTTGGCGCCTTAAAAACAAGGTCACAGATTTAGAAAATATGGAATCATACACTATGACAACTACATCTGATTCCGTAAAAGTTAAACTGCATATTATAGACAAAAAAGAAGATGTTCTATATCTACCCAAAGGTCAGGAGTTAATAATACTGCAAGAAACACCTGATTGCCTTAAAAAGAATAATGAAAAGAATAATATATACTATTCGTGGTGTAAAGCAAATATTGATGGTAAAGTTTACTGGGTTAATACCGAATATTTAGATTAATTCTGCTAACACAGCACTCCAAGCTCAGATTGAAAGAAAAGCAGGGAGAGCTTGGCAGTGCCCAACCATTACGTGAAACTAAAGAAAACCCAGCTTGAAGATTAGGAAACGACATGAAATTGTGGAAATAATACCATCGAAATTGTATCAAAAAAAGAGAAAAATAATTCATCTTTTGGCTTACTCAGAGCAAATCAAAATATAAAAAATTAAAGAGAAAAGAGAAGAATATGGAAAGAACAAAATCAACAAAAACAGGAACCCTTCAGTTTAATCCTTGCAAGCCATTAACTTAAATGAGATTTTGGTGCAAAAATTAATGTCAAAGATTAAAGAAAATACAAGAGATCCAAAGTTTTATAATTCTTGCTTTTTCCTAAAATTCTAAACTTAACAAAGAACGCTAAAAATCAATAGATGAATTATCAACAATTTCTCAAAAAGAACAAAAGCAATCAAAATCAGGAATCCGTCAGTTTAATCCTTGCAATCCAGTGACTTAAATTAGATTTTGGTGTAAAAAATAATGCCAAAGATCAAAGAAAATATAAGAGTTTCAAAGTTATATAATTCCTGTTTTTTTAAAAATTCTAAACTCAACAAAGACTGCCAAAAATCAATAGATGAATTATTTTTAACAGAATTGCGTTTTTCAAATAAAAATAATCAAGATGCAAACCTAATTAGAACGCTTTCCAGTACAGTATTCATTATAAAAAAAGGCTCAACGCTTTAAAAATATAAAAGGTTGGTTTTCTATAAAAAATAAAGAAATAAAAAGATAAAAGAAACGCAATTATCAACAATTTCTCAAAAAGAATAGAGCTGGAAAATGCTTTCTAAAACAGAATTGTAGTCTAAAAAAATGTAAAAGGTTGTTCCAATTCTCAAAATAAAAAAAATACGAACTAACGAATAGCATTTTCAATATTTCCTCAATTTCGTGGAATTAACGCAACAAAATATTATTTAAATCCAAATTAATTTGTAGAGTATTTTATACAAAAGGTTGAGTTGCTTAAAAAGAAACTGTTATCGTTTTTAAATTCGTAGAATATTTTTAATGCGAAACCAAATTAATCCTTGCTCAAATTCTATTTCGTTTCTTTTTTGGTGATTGAATGATTCGTGGATTCAAACTAAACTAAATGCGAAGTTGTTTTTAATCATCTCACACGTATTAATCGCTGAGTTTTTCGAATAATTGAATCACGTAACAAAAGTACCCACATTCAGATTGAGAGAAAAGCAGGGAGAACGTGGTGTACT
>JAIORE010000036.1 GCA_021108315.1 Candidatus Cloacimonadota bacterium | reverse complement strand
GATAGGTACGGCATTTAGAACTTATCCAGATACATCAAATTAATGACACACCCCTAAAAAACGACGAAAAGAAAAAAAAGAAATGGAGAAATAGAGAAAAAATGTCTGAATTTGGATTTATCTGATTTTAAGATGAAAGGATTAATCTACAATTCTAAAAAAAATTGTCTTCTTTTCCGACTTCTGGCTTGCTGTATGAAATCTCTTTTTCTTTATTCGTGTATTCGCGGCAAAAAATCTTTTTTTAGTCTGTGAAAGCCCGAAGCAAAAAATCATAATCCATCAGCGTAAATCAGCGTTTAAATAGAGGAGAATAAATGTTTTTATCAAATTTAGCGATAAAAAAACCGGTGATGACTACAATGTTCATACTTGTTTTCATCCTATTTGGAGTACTGGCATATTTCGATATTCCGATTGATCTGTTTCCAGAAGTCAATATTCCCTACATTTCGATCAATACGGTTTATCAGGGAGCCGGACCAAAAGAGATTGAAACTCAGATAACTGATAAAATCGAAGAAAAAATTGCGACGATCAGTGGAATTGATATGATCGAATCTTATTCAATGCAAAATCTTTCGATGATCTGGGTTAAATTTGATTTGGCAAAAGATCCTGATATCGCCAATCAGGAGATCAAAGATAAAGTCAATACTGTCATAGCTCTGCTTCCCGAAAATGCGGAACAGCCCACGGTTGAAAAATTTGAAATGGGTTCTTTTCCGATTATGGAGCTAATTCTTACCGGAGAATCACAATCGGTTACGGATCGCGAACTGTTTGAATATGCCGAAAACAATATAAAAGATAGATTCGCTCAGATTGAAGGTGTCGCCAGAGTTGACCTGAAAGGTGGAAAAGAGCGTGAGATCAGAATTGAAACCAATAACAAAGCATTATTTGAAAATAATCTGACAATTAACACGATCGGCAGTGTAGTTTCTGCCAATAATAGCGAAATTTCAGCAGGATTTTATATTAGCCAAGGAATGGAAATTTCTTTAAAAACAGATTCGGAATTTCAAAGTTTAGAAGAATTAAGTGAACTGGAAATCCCAATCTTAGGTGGAACAAAAAAACTCAAAGAAATTGCGAAAATTATTGATGGAAATAAAGATGTTCGGAACAAATCAATTTTCTACAACAACATTTCCAAAGAGATGAAAAAAAATATTGTAAAATTTGAAATCCTGAAAAGCTCTGATGCAAACAGTGTTGCCCTTGCCAAAGAGGTTCATAAACTTTTGCCGAAATTAGAAGAAAGTTTGCCGGCTGGGATGTCGATTGAACTTTTATATGATAATTCGGTTTTTATCAAATCTTCGGTTGATGATACACTTTCCAATTTGCTTCTCGGTATTTTACTCACCGGTTTGGTTCTATTCCTGTTTTTGCACGACTGGCGTTCTACTTTGATAGTTGCTTTATCAATGCCGACTTCGATTATTTCTACTTTTATGGTGATGAAAATCGCCGGATTTTCTTTTAATATGCTTTCTTTGATGGGACTTTCCACCGCTGTGGGAGTTCTGGTTTCCAATTCAATTGTGGTTTTGGAAAATATTTTCCGGTTCAAATATATGGGAAAGAATAATAAAGAAGCAGCTTCCAAAGGAACGGGACAAGTCGCCACTGCTGTGATCGCTTCCACCACAACAAATCTGGTTGTTTTTCTCCCGATTGCTTCAATGACATCTATGGCTGGACAGTTCTTCAAAGAATTTGCGTTAACAGTTTCTTTTGCGACTATTTTTTCTTTGATAATGTCTTTTACATTAACTCCGATGTTGGCATCTCTTATCCTACCTAAAAAAGAGAAAGTAAATGCTCTCGGAAAGCTTATTGAATCTTTCTTTCACAAATTTGAAGGTTTTTACACTAAAATATTAAAATCACTTCTCAAAAATAAATTACGCCCAATCTTATTTGGATTTGTTATGTTCGCCATAATGATAGCTGTAATGATGACAGTTGCTCCTCAACTCGGATTTGAATTTGTACCGGAATTTGATGAAGGTGATTTGATGATCAAAGCTGAACTTCCACAAGGATACAGTTTGGAAAGAACTGCCGAAAAATTGCAGGAAATTGAAAATATTATACTTTCGCATAAAGAGGTAAAACAGGTTCTCACAACTCTCGGAGCCAGCAAAGGAACTCATATCGGGCTCACCGCTGTAAAATTGATTGATGCTACCCAAAGAAATATTAAAACTTCGGCAATGAATCAGATTTTTATTGAAGAATTGTCTAAAGTTTCTAATGCAAAAATTTCCTGCCGACCAAATCGTGAAGAACAAAATCCAGTTGAATATATCGTAATTGGAGCGGAAAAAGAAAAGCTTGAGTCTTATATCCCTGAAATAAACAGGAAAATGAAAGAGATTAGCGGTTTGATAAATTATGATACCAGTTTTAGAACCGGAAAACCTGAACTAACTTTAATTCCCAAACGGAGAATGTTATCGGAGACAGGAATGTCAGCTTTTGATTTGGCTATGACAGTTCGCTCTGCTTCGGAAGGAATTATCTCTTCAGTTTTCCGGGAAAAAGGGATGGAATATGATATTCGTGTTTGTCTCGAAGATGCAGAAATTGATACTCCGGAAGAGCTGGGAGCACTTACTGTTATCACTCCCACCGGAAAATATACGATTTCACAGCTTGCTGATGTTACTTTTACCGAAGGTATAACGCAAATTATGCATCGTGATAAACTTCCTTGCGTAAAAATCACCGGTGGACCAGCTTCAGGAATTCCACTGGGAAATGTTACCAAAGAGATTGAAAAAGTATTGGTTTCAATGAATTTCCCTTCTGATATTTTTTATAAACAAGGTGGAGATGCGGAGATGATGCAGGAAACTAACATTGATATGGCAATGGCTTTTATTATCGCAATTGTGCTTACTTATATGTTGCTTGCTTCAATTTTGGAAAGTTTTTTCACTCCTTTTTTGATTCTGACGACACTACCAATGGCAACAATCGGTGTATTTATTTTGATGTTCATAACCGGTACAACTATGAATCTTTTTTCTATGATGGCGGTAATTATGCTCATCGGCTTGGTGGTTAATGATGCTATTCTTATTTTGGATTATACGAAACTTCTGATTAGAACCAAAGGTTTATCGGTCAAAGAAGCGTTGATCGAAGCTTGTCCAACCAAAATGAAAGCTGTGCTAATGACTTCTATGGCAATTATCCTCGGAATGATGCCTATGGCTCTGGGTTTTGGTTCTTCCGGTAAAGAGATGAGAATTCCGATGGCAATGGTACAAATCGGAGGAATGGCAACTTCTACAATTCTTACTTTGCTCTTGATTCCTTCTTTGTATTATGTTTTTTCTAAGAAAGAGAAAGAGGAATAACTAATAATGAATAGTGAATAATGAAGTAAAAAATCAATATCCAATATCCAACACGGAATATCCAATGATGAAGGGAAAAATAAAAGAAAGAACCCCTTTAACTCCTCTGTACTTATGTTTAAAGCTTTCTGCAAGCTTCTTAACTCTTTAATATTATATAACTTACTATCAAATAAACTATCACCTTACCTCCTACCGACAATTTATTGACGTAACTAATTATCATAATACTAAATAGATTGGAGTCAATAATTTTAAAACGACAATGATAAATTTTAAAAAAAATTCCCCTTATCCTCTAAGTTCCTATCCTATAACGATAATGAGAAATATCTTTTCCTCTTTGAAAAATTTAAACTTTTCAAAAACACCCTATTATGCAGAACTCATCTTATGTTTAAGTATAATCTTAAAACTCTTTATAAGTTTTACTTCTTAAACATAAGTGCAGAGAAAAAGTTAGGGATGGGGTTGATTTTTCTCTGTGGTAATATTTTTTAAGATAAAATACTGTAAGAATACTTCGACTTTTATTACAGTTTGGTATGAGAATAGTCTGACTTTTTTATACTTTTTTGATTTTTATTCAGAGAAATTTTTCATTTATTATTGACGAACTCGTAAAAAGAGAAATCATTCCTCTGTTCCTGTTTTCGAATTTTTCAAATTTTCATTAATTTTAGATCAAAATGATCATTTATGTAGCAAATTTAGTTGTAAATTCGTTCATAGTGAAAAAATCAGATTTAAAATTTAAAACATAGACATTTTTATGCACTTTTTGGAGATATTTTGCAATTCTGAACACATTGATGGCTAAAGCTTTCAATTTTTGCCCGAATTTCATCTTTTCTAACCCACGATACCTTGACCTACGAACACCGGTCATATGTATAAATCGTGAGTTGGTTGCCTCTATTCCACTCCGATAACGATATTCATCTTTGAAATCGATACTTTCCTCATATTGTCGGCG
>JAIORE010000297.1 GCA_021108315.1 Candidatus Cloacimonadota bacterium | reverse complement strand
CAGCTTTTTAATTGAGATTTTACAGCGAATACTTTGGAAATTTGATTACCTGTTTAAAAAAAAACATTTCTTAATTTAGATACAAATAATTATAAAATAAAATTACAGAAGTTGAACAAACAGCGGTTTATGGTTTTTTTTTTGCTTTTTTTGCCAACTTTAGAATTAAGAAATCCGATGTTGAAAGATGTTGAAAGATGTTAAATATTTTGTTCTTCCTCTTCCCCATTTTTTTTCTTCATTTTCCGTTTGGATTAATTGATTTTTATGATTTTAAAAAAGCGGTCAGTTGAATTTGAGCAGAAAATAAAACAAAAAACCTTGATGTTCAAAAACTTGAAAGTTCTTGCATTTTCCAGATAAATAAACTACTAATAACCATTTTTCATATTTAATCAATTAAATCTCTTTTTTTAAGCTCCTCACGCAAATATTTACCCAGTTTACTTTCTTTATATACATTGTTACTATCTTTATATAGCTTTAAAAATTTGTAATTTAAATTTTTATCATTAAGACTAAATATATATGATATCGAATATTCTGCAGGAAAGATTGACTTGTTTTTTGAGAAATCTTCATTAAGTGGTAATAGATAAAATTTTTCAGTCTGTTCAATATCAAATTTTCTCAACGTATCATAGAATTTTTTCCAAATATCATGTATCAAAGAGTTTCTGTGTAATTCATTTATTTGCCAAATCTCTAGATCTTTTAAAAATTGTTCTTCTGGAAAAAGTTGAATGGCTTCAAAAGCTATTTCAGGTTTAGATTTCATCAACTTAGAAATTAATATCATATCTTCTTGATAACCGTATTTAATCAATGGAAAATAAGCGTAAATATTATCCTCTTGATAAACAAGTAGTTTAAGTCTTTGATAATTTTTTTCACTTTTTGCCATTTTATCATAACAACGTTGCTGCCTATTTAGAGTAAAATCAGAATTCCAAAAAAATAAGCTATCTAAGATTCTGTTCTCTTCTGTGGTAAAAATAGGATCCCAACCATACAAACCTAACATTGAATCCCCAACTTTCCTTCTTGTTACAATACATCCAGAAATATAAGTGATTAGTTCGGTATCATTTAAATGCTTTTTTAAAATATCAAAAATTATTTTCCGATCATACTTTCTACTAACTAATTCTTTTAAAGAATAATATCGAACAGATCCTAAATAATGATTTGTTAATTCAACTAATTCAATATCAGATGCATTCTTAGAAAGATTTGCATGAAATTTAAAACTTTTTGATTCCAAACCGCTATAGCCAGTTTGCTTTGATTCAATACTATTGTATTTTTCTGAATCTTTTAATGCTTCCAGAGTTTCTGCACTAAATTTACTTGGATCAAAATTGTATTTTTTCTCATTTGCAAAAATAAAATTATCATCCATAAGAAGCCCAATAGTCAAAAAAAGAAATGTCAAAAACAAGTTTTTCATTTAGTTTTCTCCAAAATATTTCACAAATTATAGAATTTATTTTGGATTGTTTGTGTCAAGTTACATGTAAATTACGAATTACGAATAAAAAAACTTTTCTCTTTTCCAAAACTTTTCCTTGATTTCTATTCTTTTTTTCTTTTTTAAAAATAGGCAAATTTACTACACTTTGGAATGCCCTGCAAATCTGTTAAATGATTTTTATTCTTGATTTCGGGTAATGGATGGCGTGTGCGGTGCTCTTCTTGCTTTTCTCTCAATCAAAGCACTGACACGTTTGTTAGCAACAGTTTAAATTAATTTTTTACCCGAGAAAACTTCAAACTATTTCATTATCCTTTTGTAAATATTTTTTTTAGTTTCTTTACACACTTAAATCAATTTTTCTATCTCTTTGTTTTCAGTTTATTTTATTCATAAATCCTCTCAGATTTGAAATTCGGAATGGATATTAATATGTCAAATAAAAAACTACCTACTTTCACAAGCAGGCAGTTTTCCGTAATTTTGTTTTTTTATCAGCTTTTGCCGAATTGATATTGACAATCAGCTATTTCATTTTCGAAGATTATAATCCCATTGTCATATTGTGACATTTCCTTGAGCGTTGGGAAATACTATTTCCTAGTTCTTTTTCGCGAGTTTTTCTTTCTCTTCTCGTTATCAAGCCTTTGCTTGGTAATGCTTTCTCTTACCGCAACATCAGTCGAAGCAACCACATAAAAGAATTTTTTATTGATTCCGTTGATTTCGGCAATCCAGGTTTGGTTAGTTCGGTAGTTGCGAATATTTTTCCGATTGATTGATTTTTTACGGCGTGTAATATCCCTGTTAATGCGTAAAGTAGCATTCTCAAAACTACCAGATGAACTCACATCTTCAAAAGCCCCTTCTGGATCATTAGAAGCGTATATTTTGTAAGAATTTGCACCGACAACTTCATCCCAACTTAATTGCACTTCTGTTCCAATAATCTCGATAATTACATTTTGCGGAATATCTAAAGATTGAATCCATCTTCCGATTATAAACTGACTGAATTCCGTGATACCGGCAAAAGTGACTTCATCGTTTGCAGCATTTACAGAACTTGCATTTGTCAGATAAATCCAATCATCATCCGCAGTTGATGAGCGAGTATAAAGTTTTATTTGAGAAGGATTGGCTTCATCTGATGCTGTCAAATCTTCGCTGATGGTAAAAGTCAAATCCGTATTGAACATTCCTGTTCCAAAGCGATTTACAACCCAATATTGAGCGTCAAAAAAATCATCCGGTTCGGTAGGATTTATATTAGCCAATGTGTCTATTCGGGTAACTGTGATGTCTGCTCCGGTTTGTGAAGAAAAATCCATTGAAAGTCCGGTTCCTGTGAAATCAACTGTTCCGTCTGCTTCGGTTCCAGAATATGAACTTCCCGTACCAAACGGAATGGACGAATCTACCCAATCTTCATCTGTCATATTATAGAGAGTGCCATCATTTCCGGTAATTTCATCTGTTAGAATTGTACCACTTCCATCGCTGAATTGCCAGTAACTCATTATTCCGCTTTCTGTTCCTGTAAGAGGTAAATACATATTTTCACGAATATCAGTTTGAGTTCTAACTACTTTCCAAAGTCGCACTTCATCCATTTTACCATCTAGAACCGCACCACTCTTACTGAAAACAAAATCACCATCTGGAGGATATAATCCTCCGGTGAGCGAAGTTGCCTGCAAAAGTTCACCATTTAGGTAAAGTTTCATATCTGTTCCGTCATAAGTTCCGGCAATATGCTTCCATTCTCCTGCTGTTAGAACATTATCCACTCTGATACTTGATGATGAACCATCGGTTTTTTTTATATAGAAATGTAATTGATCATCTCCTCCGTAAGCGGAACCATCATAACGCAAAACAGCGACTTCCGGTGAAATAGTGATGTAACGCTGCACTTCTGCCGGTAAAGAATTGTGATAGATCCAAGCTTCGATAGTAAAAGCAGAAATATCATCACTTATTCCTGTTCCGGAAACGTAGTCATTGGTTCCGTCAAATTCCAAAGCAGTTCCGGAAAATATGTCTGGTTGTACTCCGCCGCCGGTTACAGCAATATTTCTTTGTACTGCCCCGTTTGTGATGTGCGTAATATTTCCACTGTACTGAGTTTCTGTTGTCGTTTCAAATTTGACGAATATTGTATCTGAAATAATACCGTTAATAGGAGTAAGATTCAGATTTTGTGAAAATCCTGAATTCTCCGAAAGGGAAATATTGAACCATTCAGGACAATCTATTGTTAAATCACCGGTGAGATAGGAAGCTTTTAATAAATAACTAAACGAGGACGTAGTTCCTATCAAAACATCCCCAAAATCATATAATTCCATTCCTTCTTGCTCATAATGATTTACACCCCTCCCCGATTCACCTTCACCAACCATCATATCAAGCAGACCGTCACCATCAAGATCAGTAAAAGTTGGAGTTGAGCAAGTTCCAATATCTATTGAATTGAAATTTTGAGTGACAAGACTAAAACTCGTGGAATTTTCTGAGTCCTGCTCGTAATGATTCAGGTTGCCAGAACTTTTACCGACAAGCATATCCAGCAAACCATCACCGTCAAGATCGGTAAATGTCGGTGCTGAACAGCCACCTACATTGATGGAATTGAAATTATCGGTAACAAGAGAAAAAGAAGTGGAATTTTCAAAATCCTGTTCATAATAATTAAGTGTACCGTCCCACTCACCAATCAGCAAATCCAATAATCCGTCACCATCAAGATCGGTAAAAGTTGGAGTATGATTACCTTCAAATAGTATTGAACTGAACATAGATGTAACAAAGGTAAAACCAGTAGAATTCTCAGCATCTTGCTCATAATGATTTATATGACCATCTTGTTCACCGATAAGCATATCCAGCAAACCATCTCCATCGAGATCGGTAAAAG
>JAIORE010000435.1 GCA_021108315.1 Candidatus Cloacimonadota bacterium | reverse complement strand
TTTAAATCTATATTTATAATAAAATAGTATTAAAATGAAAATTTACAAGTATCAATTCATCTGCGAACATCTATAATCACAGCTTCTCGGATCAAATTATTACTCAAATTATCATTTACCGGATTATCTAATTTGATAATACTCATATTTTCATCGGGATATGGAGAGAGTAGTGATTGAACATCTTGTAAATTACGAGATAAAATCCATTTTTCTTCATCTTTCTGTGGAATAATCAGGGGCATACGATTGTGGATATTTTGGATAGATTTATTGGGCTTAGTGGTTATTATGGAAAAAGTGTTCAGAGTATTTCCTATTGGAGTTTTCCAGCTTTCCCAAATTGCTGCTAAAGAAAAAATCTTCTGCTTCTTCAAATGAATGAAATAAGGTTGTTTCTCAGGTTTTTTCCATTCATAAAATCCATTTACCGGTACTAAACATCTTCTTTTTTGAAAAGCATACTTGAAACTTGCTTTTTCTAAAATTGTTTCTGAACGACAATTGAATAATTTGTAACCAATTTTTTCATCTTTTGCCCAAAAAGGAACTAAACCCCAACGCATTTTTGTGATGAATAATTTATTTTGGTTTTGGGTGATAATCGGTGAATATTGACCAGGAGATAGATTAAAGTTCTTTTCAAGTTCATCAATTTCCTTTAAAATTTTATAATGATTTTTTATAGCTTGAAAACTACTAAATATCGCAAATCTACCACACATAATAACCCAAAAGAAATTATAAATTATAAATTTTAAATGAGAAATTGAAAGAAAGAAAAAGCAACCATCAGCTAATTACTTATTTTTTCTTATGAGTAAAATTAATAAAACCACAAATCCCAAAAATAAAACTACAAATGCTACAACAATATACAAAAACATATTTCTAATTTTACGGATTTCAACACTTTTCGAAAATTCCACTTTCTCTTTATCAATCTTTTCATTCTCATATTTCAAATAAATCTCTTGTAAACGTTGAGGAGAATTATTTTTAATTGTTTCCTCTTTGATTTTCACATATTTTACGTGAAATTCCAAAGCTTTTTCATATTCTTTTCTTTTTTGAAAAAGTTCGTAATATGAAAAATAACAACCTTTCATCAAATCTTTGTTTGATAATTTTACTGCTCTATCAAAACTGTTTGCAAGATATTCCTCTGCTTTATTTAGATCATTTTTCTTAAAGTAAACGAGGGCAATATTTCTGAGAGTGTTTGCTACCTCTATTTCCATTGATAAACTTTTTTTCAATTCTAATGATTTAAAAAAATAATCTAATGATTTTTGATATTCTTCTAAATATTTATAAGCATTTCCCAAGTTGTTAAATGCTTTAGATATTTCATATTCGTCATTGTTTTCCTTGCTCACAGAGAGTTTTGCTTCAAAAAATCCGATAGCTTTATTATACATCTCTTTATGAAGATAAACCAACCCAAGGTTATTCATAGAAAATGCCGTGCCCTTTTTATCTCCAAGTTCTTCCTTGAGATCAAGAGATAAATAATGATATTCTAGAGCTTTATCATATTCTTGTAGGTTATCATATAATAAGCCAATATTATTTAAAGTTATTGCAATTTGTTCATTATTTCCAATCTCTCTTTTCAAAGTCAATGCTTTCAAATAGTAAAGTAAAGCTTGTTCGTAATCATATTGGATTTTGTATATATTTCCTAAACTGTTATAGGCTTTGGCAATGCCTTCATTATGGTTTTTTTGTAAGTAAATTTTCAATGCTTTCTCAAAATATTCCTCGGAAATTTCATATTTTGCCAGAAAATAGTAGGAAATTGCAATTAATTCATTTGAAGCAGCAATTTGTAAGGGAAGTTTTTCATCTTCTGCTGATTGTAAGATTTCTTTTGCAATTTCAATTGCTTTTTTAGGCTCTTTTTTACAGATATTTCTTGTGCTTGCAATTCTATCCTTCAAGATTTGTTCTTGCTGAGTTTTTGTTTCTATATTTACAGCAAAAGATAATTTCATCGAAAGAATCAATAAGATCAATAAAAAACTTTTAATAAATTTAAAAATATTATATTTTCTAATCAAAAACAAATTTCAATTCCTCACTTCTATCTTCTACAAAATCAATATCTTGTGAACTTATAAAATTATAGTTCAAAGTATTTTGGGTGAACATTTTTATTTTATTTTCAGGGATCAGAACAAATCCCTTTTTAGAAAAAATTTGATTAAATTCCTGTAAGAATTTGAGATTTTCATTTACATTTTTTGATGGTACATCCAAAGCTATGATGTGATCAAAAATTAAATTATTCGCTAATTCTTTCCATAATTGAGAGATAATAATCAACATTTCTTTTTCTCTCTTCTCTTTCATTGGATTTGATACGAAACGGGATAAATTCTTTTTGCGAATAATTTTACTTTCAAGATTGTTCATTGCCAAACGTTGTTTCAAGATTTTTTCTTCATTAATATTATGAGAAATAATTAATATCCGATTATTTTCCTTATGTTTGAGAATTCCCAATAATGCAGAAATTTGCTTTTTTCTTTCAATGAAATAAATATTCATAAATTTTTTGTTTTTTCTTCTTTCTTTTTTATTTTTCTTGTTCCCAAGCTTCAGCTTGGGAACACGCTAATTTAAGAAGCTTCTGCTTCGATTTTGGCTTGCTAAGCGGGTATTAGCTTTTTTAATATGTTCCCATTCCACCAAAGAGAGACCTGCGAAGCTCATCTGGGGCTTGGGAACAAAATAACAAACAGGAATGTTTGTTTTACATTTTTAACAAAGCAGCAATTGGACTTAATTTTGTAACATCACCTTCTTGAATTGCTTTTAAAATAGTACCGCCACCAGTAAAAAAATAATATTGAGGATCATCAATCGCCTTTAAATAAATTCCTGATAACAGAGCTCGAAATTCTTGAAGTGTATCTCCACCTCCAAACATTTTGTAAGCTTTTTCATTCTCATTTATCAGTTCATACATTGCTTTGGTTCCATCGCAAAAATGCGGCGTGAATCCCATTACAGCATTAACAAAAATACTCTCAGCTTCAGAAAAACATTCCCTAATATTATTTTCATCAAACGATTCCTTGGCAACATCTAAAACATAATTCAATTCTGTATCTGGAGCTAATTTTCTTACATCAATTGTTCTGTATTTTCCTTCCATTTTTCCCTCTAATGTATCTGATTCTATAATGAAAGGAGGTTCAATTATTTTACCGCAATATTGTTGAGCAAAATCATAAAATTCCTGAGCTGTTTTTAATTCGGATTCATCAATTCCTTTTATTTTAATATTATATTTAATGCAAAGATAAGCATTATAGATCACTCCTCCTAAAAGCAAACAATCCGATTTTACCAGAAGTTCTCGTAATGGTCCTATTTTTGTATCGAATTTTGAGCCGGCAATTACAGAAATAAAAGGTCGTTTGGGTTGGAAAATATTACCGAGATTTTTTATTTCGTGCTGCATAAGAAGCCCGGCAAAAGAAGGTAGTAAAGAACTCACTTTTGTGGTGGAAGTATGTGGTTGCCAAGAACCAAAAGCATCATTCACAAAAACGTCTGCAAGACCTGCTAATTGTTTAGCAAATTCATCTGATTTTTCGCCTTTTGTTTCTTCTCCATGAAACCAGCGTACATTTGGTAAATAAATTCCATCAATATCACCTTTACGAAGTTTTTTTACGAGGTTAGAAGCACTTTCATCAATTTTTGAGAATCCTCCAATATCGGGATCAACTTCAATTTCAGGAATGTGGAATTTAACTTGAAGTTTGGTCTCCAGATATTTAACAATCGGCTCAACACTATATTTTGCATCCATTTTTATTTGTCCGGTTTTCTTATCTTTGGGACGACTTACGTGAGTCATTAATATTAATTTTCCACCTTTTGATAAAATTTTAAAAAGGGTTCCAAAAGTAGAATCAATACGGAATGGATCTTTAATTCCGGTTCCTTTTACAACATTATGATCAACACGAACTAATACTATTTTACCTTTAAGGTATGCATCTTGAATTTTTGGTAAATTTAACATTTTTCCTCCACTTAATCAATTTTAAATTATAATCTAACATTTCTTACTTCGTTTCGCTATCTAACTCTCCCTCATTCCCTCTCTTAACATAAGCGAGGGATGACTTCAGCTTTTTACTTACCGCTTTTCTTATGTTCCTTCTCTTAGATTTAAGAGAAGGACAGCAGGATGAGTTCTAAATGTAAAAGCTATTCATCATATCTTTTCATTAAAATAATTTTACAATATTATATCTGCTTTTGCTTCTATAAGTTTAGAAAGCAAGATCGAAGGGGAATATTAGTAACAAATCATAAATTAAAAATTTGCAACTATAGATGTTCGCAGATGAATTGATACTCTTTAATCATAATTATCTTGAA
>JAIORE010000187.1 GCA_021108315.1 Candidatus Cloacimonadota bacterium | reverse complement strand
ATTATTGCAACTTTTTTATCTAAAATAGGATCTGCAAGATGTTCTGTACCGAGAACTTCTTTATATTTTTTAGCTGGGATTTGATCTGCAATATATCTCTTTAACCATCTAATCGAAAGGGAATCACCATTGTTATGAAGTGCACAGGCAGTTTCACATTTATGAGTACAAATACGTCCGCATATTTCCGGAAGTGGATTGGTTTCATACAAAATCCTAAAAGCATTCTCGATGTCATCTTCTCTGATAGCTGCGATATAAGCTGGAATATCCATATGAGCCGGACAAGTTGCAATACAAAGTCCGCATTCAAGACATCTTTCCGCTTCTTTCATCGCTTGTTCTTTATTGTATCCTTTCACAATTTCGATAAATGATTTATCTCGATCTTCCGGTTTAACTTCGAACATCTCTATTCTGTCATAATCAATTAACTGTATATTTTCTGAACGTTTATAGCCTCTTTCACTATCTTGCCATTTTGTTTCAATAGCTCCTGGAACAAAACGATATTCTTCCGGTTCGTCGGCAATCCAAGTATAATCATTCGACATTGTGATTGATCCGGTTGGACAAACATCTACGCAAAGTGCGCACCAGCAACATCTTCCATAATCTATCATTGGACGTAAACCGCTATTTCCATCTTTGGTCTCTTGACCTTCCACCGGAACAAGATCAATAGCTACGTTCTGGCAAATCTCTTCACAGCTTCCGCAACCAATGCATTTTTCAAAATCATTTTTATGAAATCCACGATAATTCTCAGCTCCGGGTCTATCATTAATAGGATCTTTAATTGTCCAAGGTTGTTGCAATGCTCGTTTCCAAACACTAAAAGGTGATAAAATATCTTTTAACTTCGCCATTCTACCTCTCTATTTCCGGTGGACAAGTGTGAAGTGAAACCATCAGAGCAGCAATATCAGAAATGCTGGTATTAACTATTAATTTTTCTAAAACAGCGATAGCGTGAGTATAACTTGCTCCTCTTGCAAATACACGTCTCGGATATTCAGAACCATCAGAAACCATATAAAATCCGTGTTCTCCACGAGTAGATTCTGCTTTTATATAAGTTTGTCCAGCAGGAATTTTCCAATGTAAAACGTTAGGGAGTTTTGCTTGGATTTCGCCTTTTTCCGGTATTTTATCAAGAATTTGTGATATTAAATCTAAACTTTGATGAGTTTCTTGATATCTGATTTGTGCTCTGGCAAAAGCATCTCCAACAGTTGAAGTTATCATTTTCATATCCAATTCAGCATATTTTACATAAGGATTATTTTGGCGAACATCGTATTCCCGACCACTTCCCCGAGCATTTGGTCCTACTATTCCATATTCATCAATCATTTCCGGTGTAATTATTCCCAAGCTTTGTAATCTTGATTTCACTATGGCATTATTAAGAAAAGAATTTTCGATATCTTGCAATAATTTTCTAGTTCTAATTATTAATTTTCGTGCTCTATCTTTGAATCCTATCGGCAAATTTTTTCTTACTCCACCGGGGATCATATACATATGATAAACTCGTCCGCCAGTCATCTCTTCAAAAAGATCCAACCAGAAATCACGCATTCCAATTGTCCATTGTCCGATAGTTCCCATTCCAAGTGATCCTGCTTGACCACCAGTCCACATCAAAAAACTCGCCAAACGAGACATTTCAAGGTTCAAAGTACGTAACCATTGAGCTTTTTCCGGAACAACTATTCCTGCAAGATCTTCCATCGCAGCCGAAACACAGTATTCATTTGTATCGGGTTCAGGAACGCAAATTCGACAGACAATCGGGAAACATTGGATATACTTCCTTCTTTCCATCAGTTTTTCAAAACCTCTATGTAAATAGCCAACGTGAGTTTTGCAATCAATTACTTCATCACCATTGATAACAATTTCCAAAGACATATTTCCGGTAACACCCGGATGTTGAGGTCCTTGCCAAATTTTTGTATATTTATGAGATTCCAGATCGAAAATAGGTTTCCCATTTTCCATTTTGGGATATTTTGATCTATCAGCGATATAATCTTTATATTTGCTTTCTGAATTTTTAATCATTATCTCTCCTAATTTTAGGAGCTTCTACATAATTTTTATACAATTTTTCTTTCATATATTTTTGCGGATCATTTGTTGATCTTCCCGGGCGTTTGTAGTAAGTTCGTTCGGAATATTCCAATGTGTCAAAATCTCTTCTCATTGGGGGAATCTCTTCCCAACCTTCAAGAACAAATGATTCGTGCACTCGTGGAGAATCGGGGAAATCTATTCCGAATAATTCGTGAAGTTCTCGCTGATATTGCCACGCGTGTGACCAAAGTTTATGAATAGAAGTCATCTCAGATTTTTCTCGATTTATAAAAACTTTGATGCCAAGATTAACCTTGATATTGTAATTGTATAGCATATAAGTTAGCTGAAACTTATTATCTTCGAGGTAATCTACCGCTTGCAGAAAAGCTAAATGAGTAAACCCTTCATAGTCTTTTAGGTATGAGAGAATAAGCTCAATATGTTCTTTTGCAACAGTGATAAAATAAAGATCGCTCTTCTGTTTTGTTACAGGTTCTATCTCAATTTTTTCTTTAATTCTTTTTAATATTTGTTCCATTCAATTTCCTACCAATTATAATCAGGCATATTCCAATCTTTGATGATTTGCTTTTGATTTTTCTTATACCAATCAAAATTTTCGACATATTTATTCATTCCGTCACATTCACCAGCTTGAATTTTTTCTTTCAATCTATTGAATCCGGCAATAAGAGCTTCTGGACGCGGCATACAACCTGCGATATATACATCTACGGGAATATAATAGTCTAACCTATTTATTGTGTTATAGCTATCATAATACATTCCACCGTTTATCGTACAACTTCCTAGTGCCAATACAAATTTAGGACCTTGCATCTGTTCATAACTACGTACAATTCTTTTTATTGTTTTTATTGAAGCATACCCACCAATTACAAAAACTGACGCTTGTCGTGGAGTTGGTCTGGGAGCTATTCCAAAGCGGGACATATCAAAACGAGAAGTCATTAACGGTCTCAATTCCATTGCTCCACAACCAGTTCCAAAAGCAAGTAGCCAAAGAGAGCGAGCTCTTACCCAATTAACAAATTGTTCTAAATGTTTATTTAATGGTCCAACCGTAGAAGGTCGAACATCAGAAAATAGAATACGTTCTTTTTCCGGTAAACCTTCATTGGCTAATTTCATCTTTTTTTCTATTTCATTTATATCTTTTTTTTCCACAAATTCTCCCTAAAAATATGCAATAAATACTATTGAGATAATACCAATAATTGTAGGCCATTTAAGGAAAAATCTCATTGATTGTTCCGGTCTAAAACGTGGAAAAGAAGCTCCAACTATTACAGAAGATAAATAGATTAAAAATGTTTTTGCGATCATTATAAAAATATTAGTTGCTCCACCAAAAAATAGATTCATAAAAAGAACCAATTTGGCAGCAGTGAACAAACCTCTATTAGTTTGTAAAGTAGCTAAGAAACTGCTGTTCATCTCTATGGGAGGACCAATTGGAATTTCTTGAGGAGCCAAAACAATGCTGAAAGGAGAATGCATATTCATTCCTAATAAAGAGATCATCGCAGCAATTACAGCAAATGGATTGGTAAATAATGTCCAATTCAAAAAGCTACCTTGTTGAGCTGCAACAATAGTAGTAATATTAAGTGTTTGATATTGAATAGCTACAGCGATAACAGCAAGAGAAAACGGTACTTCAAAAGTTGTCATCTGTGCTAAACCGCGTGCAATACCAATAGGTGAATATGGATGACCACCTTCTCCAGCACCAAGAGCCATTCCCAATTGACCAAAGAAAATGAAATACATTACAAGTAGCAAATCTCCAGCTACAGAGAAATTTGAAAATACTACAGAACCATAGATTACCGGAATAAATAGATAAGTTCCCAATCCTCCAGCTAAGCGGAACACTGGTCCCAAATAATACATAATTCCATGAGAGATTCCTACTCGTTTCCCATGATTTTTGATAATATCTAAAAAAAGCTGCCATACCGGCGGACCATATCTTCCATGTACTCTCGCATACATTTTTCTAACAATTCCACCTAAGGTAAGTCCATATACCGTTGCTACAACAACTGAAATAGCTGCGTAGAAAATTTTAATTCCAATATTCATCTTACACTCCCAAAATAATATAACATACAATCATGTAAGCAATTATATGTAAAATATATGTTTGTCCGTTTCCGGTATATAAACGTCTGAAAAAATCACCCAAACTATGTGACCATTCGGAAATTCCATGCCAAAATGCCCAAATTCTAGGTAAAGTAAGATTGCCAAGTGCTTTTCTATAATGAGCGTACATATTATGGGCTACGTGAGTTGTTTGAG
>JAIORE010000322.1 GCA_021108315.1 Candidatus Cloacimonadota bacterium | reverse complement strand
AAGAGCCTTATTTTCTATTCGTAATTTTTTATTTTCTTCTTGTAATGTCATATATACATTATAATTTTATGGTACTTTTCAGTCAAATATAAAACTACCTGAGTAGTTACAAAATATCTCAGGAAAATAAAAAATAATGTAGAACAATTCCTGATGCTACAGCAACATTCAAAGATTCCATATTTTCACCAATCGTAACTTTTATTATATGATCAGATATGCTTAAAATTTCTTGGGAAATTCCATTCGCTTCTGATCCAAATACTAATATAGTATCGCAACTTGGTAAAACAAATTTCTCCATTGGAATTGAGTTTGATAGTGCTGTAGATATGATTGTAGATTTTTGCATTTCTAACCAAGAATGATTTTGAATCTTGCTAGGAATAGTAAAAACAGCTCCTAATGAAGAACGAATAACTTTTGGATTAAAGATTTCACAGCAATCGGGAGATAGAATTATTCCATCAATATTAAATGCAGAAGCAGTTCGAAAAATTGTACCTAAATTTCCCGGTTCACTTATTCCATCCAAGAAAATAAGTTTTTTTTTACTATGAATAATCTTATTTTTTGTTTCAATAAGTGCTGCCACTGTTGGAGGATGTTTTGTGGAAGTGATCTTTGATATTTGCTCATAAGTAAGGTAAAAATGGGGGAGATGTAAATATTTTTCAAAATTATGTTTATATTCACTATTTATGTATATTTCAATTATTGCGATTTTGTTCAAAATAAGATTATCAATTAATCTTTCTCCTTCAATAACAACTTTTCCAAATTCTTTTCTAAATTTTTTTTGCGATAATTTGCTGAGTTCTTTTATTTTATTTTTTGTAATCATTAGCTGTCCTTTTTAATTTTACTTTAATTGAGCGATTTCAAATCGCTCTCATTCATAATCTTCTGATTTGGAATGCATAATCTTTGAAACTTCTGTTTCATCTTTTGGGTATACTTCAAAATCTGAATTATTATCTCTATATTGCTTCAAAAATGGACTATAAAATTGGAAATCACTCAATTTAGATTTTACCATTTGACAATTAAATTCATTAATAATTTTTAGATATTCTTAAAGAGGAAAAATGTCAATAAATTTTAGAAAATATGAAAAAGTGCAAACAATAATTCTCTCAGCTGGGTTCTCATCTAGAATGGGAGAGGACAAAGCTTTATTAGATTATGATGATATTCCAATTATTGTAAATCTAATAAGAAAGATTGAGAACCTTTCAGAAAAAGTATTTATAGTGTTGGGAGAAAATTTCCTACAAGTAAAAAGCGTTATAGAACAGTATGATTATGATTCAAAAATAGAATTTATCAAAAATCAGAATGTGAAAAATGGAATGTTTTCTTCAGTGAAAGTAGCTTTTGATTCAATAACTGATGAATTACCAATTATGTTGCAATTAATTGATCATCCTTTTGTTGGAAATACTGTTTATGAAAAGTTGATAGAGGCTTTTGACCCTAACTATTTAATTTTTAAACCATATATGCATTATCGGAATAAAAAGAGAGCAGGGCATCCTATATTGTTTTCACCTGAATTTGTTGATATTATTAGAAAAGAATCAATAGATTCTAATCTAAAAGAATTGATAAACAGATTTCAAGATAAGATCTGCTATGTAGAAGTAGAAGATCAAGCGATTTTGCATAACTTAAATAATAAAAAAGATTATATAAAAGCGTTGAAGATTGAAAAAATGTTTAAATTGAAAGATGAAAGGATGTAAAACAATCTATCTTGTTTGTGTAAAACGCAGACTTTTTGACTATTTATTGTTTCAAAAATTATTTTAATAATTTTGTATCTGAACGATAATGTGTTAATTTTGTTTAAAAAGCATTTTTAAAAAATATGATTAACCCATGCCTTTAGGCGTGGGCTTGAAATCAACCTATACCCACCCGCTCCAAATCAGCTTTAACTGATTTGGAGCAGGGATATTGAGGAAAATAATTTATCCACGACTAAAGTCGTGGGTTATTGAGAATTATATAAAAAATTAGTAAATTGGTATTTTCATTCAAATACTAAATTAATAAATTCGTGAAAATTTGTTCTAATTCGTGTTCACCCCGTTAGATAATTTTTCAAAAATAGAAAGAAGGCTTAGAATTTAATATATAATGGGAAAAATTTGTGATTTAGTTTTTTTCATAAGGAGGTTTGATGGAGATACCAGTTCAAAAAATTTTAGAAAGAGCAGTTGAAATTAATAATAGAAATATTCCATTTGTACTGGCAACCGTCGTTCAAGGAGCAAAAGGTTCTCCCTGTAGAGCAGGTTTCAAATTAATTTGTTATGCGGATGGAAGATTTGAAGGAACAGTTGGTGGGGGAGAGATAGAGCGGATTATTATTGAGAAGAGCATAGAAATATTTGTTAGTAAGAAAAGTCAGTTATTTCATTATGAGCTTACGGAATCTGAAAAAGGAATTGGAATGCAATGTGGTGGAACCACTTCGGTTTTTTTAGAATACATTCAATCCTTAAGGAGAGTTTTTTTATTTGGTGCCGGACACCTTTGCCGTAGTATTGTTCCTATTCTCAAAACAATTGGATTTCATATAAATGTGATAGATAATCGAGAAGAATATGCAAATAGAGATAAAATCCCTGATGCTGATAATATCTATGCACTTGAATATGAAAACTTCTTAAAAGATTTTTCACCTTCTTCGAATGATGCCATAGTCATTTTTACACATGGTCATAAACATGATTTTGTGATTTTGGATACTATATGTAAAAAAAATCCCAATGTAAAATACATTGGGATGATAGGTTCAAAAATTAAAGTGAAAATAGCTGTAGATAAGATAAAGCTGAAAACCTATGAAGGAAATCTAATTGATAGAATTTATGCTCCGATTGGTCTTAATGTAGCCAAAACAACAACTCAAGAAATTTCGATTTCAATAGTTGCGGAGCTTTTAGCAATTTATAATAATATCGAAAAGGTTGATTTTATGAGTCATATAAACAAAAAACGAGATGTATTTTAATACATCTCGTTTATAATTTTTATGAAAATATTTTATAGATCACATATTCTGTTTTAACCATTCAATAAATTTTTTCACACCGTTTTTAAATTCTGTTTTGGGGTTGTATCCTAATATTTTTTTGCTTTTACTAATATCAGCAAAAGTTATATTTACATCTCCTGGTTGCATTGGAAGAACTTTTTTTATAGCTTCTTTCCCCAGAGTTTCTTCTATTGTGCTAATCATTTCTGATAAACTAATTGTTTGTGATTCACCAAGATTGAAAACATCAAAAACTTTTCTAGAATCAACATAATCAATAGTTTTTACTATTCCATCAAGAATATCATCAATATAAGTATAATCTCGTTGAGAATTTCCATCACCGAATACCGGAATTTCTTCATTATTTAAGATCATCCTTGCAAATTTATGAATAGCGAGATCGGGACGCTGTCTTGGTCCGTAAACAGTAAAAAATCTCAAACAAGCAATTGAAATATCATACAGATGATGATAAGTGTGACAGGTTAACTCTCCAGATTTTTTTGTAGCTGCATAAAAAGAGATGGGATTATCTACCGGATCGTTTTCAGAAAAAGGAACTTCTTTATTATTTCCATAGATTGAGGAAGAAGAAGCAAAAATAAATTTCTTTATATCGTTTAGTTTACATTGCTCTAAAAGGTTTAAAGTTCCATTAATATTAACTTCGGAATATAATTGTGGGTTTTCAATGGAGGGTCTAACTCCTGCCATTGCAGCGAGATGGATAACTAAATTAAAGGTATTTTCTTGAAATATTTGACTTAATTTATCAAAATTTCTGATATCACCTTTAATTATTTTAAAATTATCAAGACCAACAATATTTTTGATATTTTTTTCTTTTGTTTTTGGATCATAGAAATCACAAAAATTATCTAATCCAATTACTTTATGATTATCAACGAGTTTTTCACAAAGATGAGAACCAATAAATCCTGCTGCTCCGGTTATTAATATGTTCATTTTGTTCCTATTTTATTCTCAATAAATTAATTCACATTTCATATTGACTTTGTGAAATAGTATCTGAACGAAAATGTGTAAATTTTATTTTAAAAAGTATTTTTTGAAAATTTGATTAACCCATGCCTTTAGGCGTGGGCTTGAGAACAACCTAAACCCACCCGCTCCAAATCAGCTTTAGCTGATTTGGAGCGGGAAATTTGGGGAAGGTAATTTACCCACGACTAAAGTCGTGGGTTACTGAGAATTATGTAAAAAATTGGCAAATTGGTATTTTCGTTCAGATACGAAATGGCGACTATGAAAATTCAAAAAACCCATTTATCCGGATTCCGAGCCATATTAACCAATTTCTCAATAATATGATCATAATTATAATTGGTAAACCTCCAGCTCTGCTGGAGGACTCCTAAAGTTTGACTTT
>JAIORE010000295.1 GCA_021108315.1 Candidatus Cloacimonadota bacterium | reverse complement strand
TTGGCTACAATAAATTTGTATCAAAATATGTCCAATGTCATCTTGGCACAGAGGGTGTATCAAGTTTGACTAATATTTTTTTATCGAGGGCAGTATCAATTAGCAAAGAATCAAAATAAATAATTTCACCAAATTTGTAGTAACCAGAATCCAAGCTAACATAAAAAGGTAATCCTTTCTGAGTAATTATATATTTTATTGTTTTATACATATTAAGTGGAGCATATAAAATAAATAAGAAGAAAAGTACCCAAGCCATTTTTTTTAAAAGTTCATAAGTTTTATTTGTCATAATTTTTCTAATTAAGAGTTTTTATTATTACTACATTCCAAGTTTGATGACAATTCACAACTCCAATATTTAGATTGATACATTTTCACCTAATTTTGCATTTAATTCAAGTATTAAATTATCTTTTTGTCGAATAATTTTTACATATTTGTCATTCACGATATCTTCATAAGCAAGTATAAACTTCAAAGATAATTTTATTTTATCCGCAAGTTTTGTGAATGCTTTTACATCATTTTTATTATAAAGAGAGCCATCATTCTTTTTTCCTAAAGCAAGATACCATTTTTGTTCGGTGTCATTAATAATCGAAATAACTAATGGGAAGCCTGAAATATCCTGTGGATTATTTAATAATTTATCGTAACTTTGAATTATTGTTTTGTCTTTTAAGATCAATCTTTCATCTTCAACAATTGAATTTTCGATAACATTACTTCCTCGAATCTCATTGAATTTAAAATCATTCAATTCTTTGTCAAAGGAGATCAAAGCAACTTTTTCTATTGGAAGTCTTTTAATTAAATTTTCACAGATATATTCTTCGAATCCTTCCACAACTCCTTCTTCAGAAAGTTTTTCTGTAAATGTTCCGGTTTTTTCCAGAAAATCCAAATCAGATGTATTTAGTTTGTTATCTACGAATTTTTCTACTTTATTGCGTACAGGACTAAAAATCGCAAGTAAGACAATAGTTGCCGGTATTCCGGCAATAAATTCAGAACCCATAAACTTACCGAATAAAGTTTGTAAAAGCTCTCCAAGTGTATAATCTATCAATCCGAAAATTGTGATAAATACTACTCCGACTATCGTATAGATTAGAGCACTGCGAATTTTTACTTCTAAAATTGTGCTGGTTAATAAACTCCAAAGCAGTGTAAAAAGCAACCAAACGAATCCGATAAAAATAAAAAAAACACAGAAAACATTGGTAAAATTAAAGGCAGAAGTAAATTGAGTAAGAATTTTGGAGACAACAAAAAGTATAGAACTGCACAAAATTATTATAATTCCGATAAAAGAAAATAATAATCGCTTTTTTTCATTAGATGGATTTTCTTTTTGACTTTTCCAAAGAATTATTATTCCTGTAAATATCCAAAAAAAAGTCCATGCAAAAGGCAAGATTTGTAAAGAAACAGTAATTAAAGAATTTGAATTAAATAATAGTCGAAAAATTAAATCGGTCAGAATGATTATTATTGAAATTAAGTATATTTTTTTAATATTTACTTCAAAATAATTATTAATTTTAAGGACAATAAAATGGTAGAAAAATATTCCATACATATAATTAAAAAAGTGAATGAGATATTCTAAATTTATCAAACTTAATCCCTTATATATCATAGAGATTATTATTGATTGAAAAATAATGATTATCAAAATATTTTCTTTGGCTTGGCTATATTTTAATAAGAGATAAGAGATAAGAAGTGAAAAAAATATAAAACCAAACCTACAAAAATTGCGACCCAATATGCACTATCTCCAGAGGATAGATTTACAGTTCCTACAGTTTTATGCTTAATGTGATTATCGGAAAAGTCTTTATAATAAACAGTAACACTGTCTTTATCTTTAACATAATTTACTAATTTAGTACGAAAAGAAGATTCTTCTGAAAAATTTAAACCAGATAGTTTTGATAAAGGAATATTCAATGTATCAAGTTTGATTAATATTTTTTTATCAAGTGCAGTATCAATTAGCAAAGAATCAGAATAAATAATTTCACCAAGTTTATAGTCATAAGAATTTAAGCTAACATGAAAAGGTAATCTTAACCGAGTGAAGTTTTCTTTTATTGATTTATACATATTAAGTGGAGTATATAAAATCAATAAGAAGAAAAGTACCCAAGCCAATTTTTTAAAAAAACCAAAAGTTTTAGTTTTCATATTTCTTCAAAATATAGTTTTATTTTCTTAATAAAAGTAATCTTAATAATTATTAAACAGTATCCCTGTTAATGAACAAAAGAATCATAAAATTTAAACTTTATAATTTACTTGGTAGCTTTTTAGATCAAATCCAGAAAAAGTCAGATTTTTATAGAATTTGATATTGTAGGTTTTAGTATTTTTAATTTGTTCATATGCTGCCGGAGTTAAAAGAATTTCATCTTTATTTGCAATATCTTCACCGAGTTGATAAGCAATATTCGTTTCATTACCAAAGAGTTCGTCTTCATATTTAAGTACCTTTCCCCAGCCAATTCCTGTACAAATATTATAATCTTCATTTTCCGGTACAATCTCATTATATTCAGCAAGTTTCAGGTTCATCTCAATTGCAGAATTTAATGCATCTTTTACAGTAGGAAATACTGCAAGAACATTATCTGCTTCTGCTTTAAGAAAATCACCATTATGCTTTTTTATTATCGGAAATATAATATCGTGAGAACGAAGAATCAGACCAAGATAATGAATAATTCCACGAACTCGAGTTTTAAGAGAAAATTGAGATGAATCCGTAACCAAAATAGCTCTTTCCATTGCGAATTTTTCCCAAATTAAATTATCCAATTCTTTCCATTGTTCTGGTGTTCTTTGATTTCTTTGCTTTATTAAATCAGCTAATTCACCTTTTATACTAATCATATTGGTATCTCCATTTAATACTTTAAAAAAACAATTTCATTAAATCTTTCATTATTATGTCAGATTTGTTACTGTTAATCTCCTTATCATAATGAATACAATCTTTTGAAATATTGAAGTGATTACTTATCAATGAATCCAAAAGGAAATATTAATTTACTTTCATATATGAATCTACTCAAAGGTAATTTTTTTCATAGATTCTTCAAAGAGTGAAGCCAATTTTATAAGTCTTGCAACAATTTTTTGGTGATCATTCTCAACATCATAACTTCCTTCTTCACTGTAAGGTCCTTCTGTAAATATAATTTGTTTATCATTAATTTCCAGTTTTCCTTCTATTGAGAGCATTTGAGGTTTATCTGAAATAAAATCTATTAGCTCTTTTTGTATTTTTTTTGAACGAAATAGGTTTCTTACTTTTTCCTTTTCTCTGCCTTGGATTATGAAAATAGAATCAAATTCTTCAATTCCAGTCTGTATGTTTTGCTTATTAAGCATACCAATAACTTTTAAAAAATTTCCAGTCCATTTATCAGAATAAAGCCTTAATCCTATATCAAAAGATTGATCATAATAAATAGAGAGTCTTAAAAAAAAAGAATATTTAAGATTTGCTATCGGATGCCTTAATGAACTAAAACTAAAAATATTAGAATCAACTATTTTATCAAGACGAACTAAATGTTTTCCAATATTTCCCCTGTATTCTTCAGGAAATTTAGAATCATAGATTTCCTGAAGTTCATTATTCATAGCATTCAGTTCTCCTTCATCTAAGAAAAAACCCTCACATTTAGGGCAGAAATCAAAAATTATGTTTGAATAAGAGAGAAGATTGATTTTTCTCATTTTCTGATCTGAACATTTTGGACATTTTCTTATTCCAAAATTATCTTTATGGAAATCATTATCAATTGAGCAAAATTCTATATCACCGGACATACCGGTTGCTAAAATATTTAATTCTCCCTTATCTAAAAAAATACCTCCACAATTTTCACAACGATCAATAATTATATCCTGTTCTTTAACTTTTTTCATTTCCGAATTGCAATTCGGGCATTTCAATGAATTCATATTAACTCCTTTTCATGATTACTTTTAAATCTATAACAAAGATACACTTTTTCACTTTTTACAAAAAAATCTAATTTCATTTTTTAGACAATATTTTTTTTAATCTTATTAGCTTTTATGACTTATTGCCACTAACGTTCGGCGTGCCACGTCATCTCGCCATGAGCATTTGATTTCGGTATTTCCGTAATCAAGTTGCGATTAGTGAGATGATAAAAGACGAGTAAATCAATGTCAAAGGGGGCAGGTTTGCGAGTCCCCGTGGACGCAATTTTAGACGACGTGTCGATTCACTCCGGTTTTACTCGTCTTTTTTAGTGGCACGCCGAACGTTAGCCAACATGGAGTGGAGCGACATGTTGGCTAATGGATGGCGTATGCGGAGCTCTTTCATATTTTCTCTCAATCTAAGCTCTGATACGTTTGTTACCCGATTCAATTATTTTTCAAAAACGTTACGATTACAAAAACAAAAAGATTAAAAC
>JAIORE010000258.1 GCA_021108315.1 Candidatus Cloacimonadota bacterium | reverse complement strand
GTGCTGCCAAGTTCTTCTTGCTCTTCTTTCAATCTGAACTTGGAGCACAATGTTATGTGTATTTAATTATTCAGCAAAAAACGATTATGATCTGCTTTGTGATTAATACAACGTCGAGTTTAACTAATTCAGAACCCTCGAATAATTCAATCACCAAAAAAGAAACACCCAAAAAAGAAAGCAAGATTTAATTTAAATTCGTGTTAAAATATTCATAGATTTTAAAAACGACAGCTGTTTCTTTTTAAAAAACTGAGCGTTCTCTTTTAAATACGACACATTTAAAACAACTTACGGTTAAATTTTGCGTCAATACAAAACGAGTTAAAAACAGAAAAAGTTTGAGCAAAGTGAATAGTTTTTTCTCTTTTGGAAACCAAATTCTTGAAGCATTTTCTTTTTTCTGTTATTTTGATACAAATTATGAGAATTGTATTTTTTGTTTTCTTTAATCTTTTTAGTTTTTACCTTTTTGGCAAAATCAACAATTTAGTTTTTAAAACGCTTTGATACATTTTAGATTAAATCTTTTGTTAATGCGCCTTTTTAGACATACTTTGCCATTTCTTGTGATTTAGCAACTCAATTTTTTGTCGGAATATTTCATCTTTTTATGCTTTATCTTTCTTCGTTAGAATTAGAAATTAATTTTAAAAAACAGGAATTAGGAAGCTTACACTAATCTTTCAATTTTCTTCAATTTATTTTGTTAATTACTTTAGAGAATACAACTTAACTATAACTTAGAATCGCAATAATTATTTTAGAAATTCCTGCTTTTTTCTTTTTTAGTTTTTCTTTTTCACCAAAACCAACAATTTAATATTTGCAAACAGTTTGAAACGTTCGAAGAATCTGACTGTTAAAGTATTTTTATCAAATTTACCTCGCAATTTCTGGTACTATAATTCCCAAATTTTGTTTAATTAATCCATCTTTCTTTGATTTAGCTTCCTTCGTTAGAATTAGAAATTATTTAAAATATAGAAATTATGATGCTTACTCTTTTCTTTTATTTTTCTTTGATTCTATTTATTAATTACTTTAAATAATGCAACTTAACTATAATTTAGATTGCAATAATTGTTTTTAGAAATTCCGAATTTAGTGTTGCAATTGAATTTTTTGGCTGCATTTTCTCAATTTTATTACGATTTAATTTTATTCCGTAAGTAATTATGTAAGAGATAATTCGGCGTTAGATTTTGGTTATTTTTGTAAGATTTAGCTTTTATAAAAAATCGGAATTTTGAAATTTGGATTTTTTTGCATTTTTTAAATTTTCCGTTAATTCTGCTACGAAACAAATTTATAATTTTAACCGAAGTTGAACGATTATTACTGATAATTCTTTTTTTTTGATTTAGATTTTTTTCTCTTTCTTAAATTTTATCTTCATTTTTGAATTTATTTGATTTGCCAAAAGATGAATTATTTCGTATCTGATTTCAGCAATTTTTATTTTGTCTTTGTTTCTTTTTCTTTTTTCTTACGATAGGAAAACCAAATACACATAATGGTTGGCAGCTGTCACGCCCATCTTTTCGGGCGTGAAGCTGTTTGTTACCTACAGTCAACTATGATAAACAATCTCTATAGTTAAGATAAATTATCTAATACAACTCTTTTGGGTTTATTTTTTGATTCGACTTATCTTTTCTTTATGCTGAATATTCGCATTATTTTTAGAAAAATCATAAATCATTTTTTCCAATTCACCAAATTTAAAAGTTACATCATTTTCTGTAAAATAATTAAAAGCTCGCATACTGCCACCATAAGCTGTTACAGTATAGAACATATGATCAGTTTCTATAAATAAACCAACATTTTGATGAGTGTAAGTAGTATCAGTTGAAGTTGCTAAAAAGTAAAAATTTTCATCAGTTTCAGGATCAATTTGATTGTAATAAACAACATAACAAGTTGGTGTTCCCGGTAAACCGGAAATTGTTTCTGTTACAGAATCCCAAACCAATTTTACACTACGATTATTATTTTCCATGGTAATTTGTAAATTTTGAGGAGCTTTAAAACGATTTAAATTTGCCTGACACGGAGATGAATGTGTTCCTTCATTATTTACCCAATCCATACCGGCTACTTTGTACCAAAAATAAGTTGTATCCAATCCGGTAAAAGCATAATCAACATAAGTTGTAGTAGATGAATTGCCGATTAGACTGTAAGAAGGTTCATCATTGCTTCTGCGGTAAACATTATAATAATACACGCTATCACTTATAGCATTAGAATCCCAATCAATCTGAATTTCGTCGGGAGTACTTGAAGTAAATACAACATTTTGAACTGCAAGTGGGGGATTATAATCTACTTTGACTGTTACTGGAATTTCCAGATTATCATCTGGGGCAATTGCATTAGAAGTTATTACTGCGTTTACATTGTATACTCCATCGGTTAGGTTTGTTCCGTCCGTTATCATTTCAATCTGTTGAGAGAATCTTCCAGCTAAGATAGTTCCAGAATATGGATTAAAACTTAAAATAGATTTTGGTAAATCTGAATCTATCCAACAAGTTGATAAATTCATATTTGTAAGTGTACCATTGTTTCCATTAGTTGTACAGTCATTTAAAATATCACCAGAGTCTTCGTTAAAATTCCAATAACCATAGAGGTTAGGTTCATTCCCAAATAATTCAGTATACATACTATTCTGAATATCAGTCTGTGATAAAGCTGCATTCCAAATACTAATATTGTCAAACTTACCATGCCAATTTCTATTATAGCTACTAAGACTCTCATCACCTAATTCCCAATTAGAGTTCGGGTTACTAAAATGTCCAATATGTCCTGATTTACTAAAAATTCCGTCAATATATATAGACATATCTTCCGTAGAATCATTATAGCTAAATGCTATAAATGTCCATTGATTAAGATTTATTGATTCATCTGTTACTATTTCCCAATCATATGCTTGACAGTAAACTCTAATCTTTTCATCATTTGTAACCGAAAAATCATTGTTGCTGGTACTAGATGTATGAGACAAAATTGCATCATAACCTGTAGCATCACCATCTTTGAATACCCATATTGAAAATGTATATGAACCCGAATTAAAAACCGTTTCAAAAGTACCATCTGGCCAAACAACGCGATCATTTACTCCATCAAAATCTAAACAACTTCCAAAATTACCCAAAGTATCATCACCTTGTACAAAATAGTTCAACTGTCCATTTCCACTATTATTGATGTCAAAATATTCTGTTTGGATATTACTGTTTGTATTAAGTTGAATCTCGATCTCGGTTGGATCAACACTAATATCCGGTTTTAATTGAACAACTCCTACTTCATCGGAATAATCACTTTCCAGTTCATTGATTCCCACAGATTTAATTCGATAATAATAATCTGTATTCGGTAAAGCTCTTACTACATCAATATAAGTTGTAATATCAGGTCCTACTTCTGCAATTTCTGTGGTAGGATTTGAAGAGGTATCTCGGAAAATCTTGTAGTTTACCAATAATGGATTGGGAACTGCATCCCAGTTCAAAGTAATATCATCTACATTTTCGGTAGCAGTAAGATTTTGTGGTATATCAGGAATTTCATCATTATAAACTATGAATTCGTCAATCTGCTGTACAAAGTTGGGAGCATTGATATTCAGAAAATAAAATGAATTTATTGAGCTTACTGAATTTGCGGAAGCATTCGTTACATATTGAATATTATCAATCCAGAAAGAAAATGTATCATTATCAAGATCATAGCAAATCTTTACATCATACCATTGCTCAAAATTTATCTGCGTGATGTCTGTGGGAGATGTAAAAGAGCTATTATCATCATAAGTGATATTTCCCAGCCAATCAACACGAATGAAGATTAATTCACTAACCGGATAAACACAAGCTGTCCAATCATTTGTGATAAGTTTCCAATCATATTCCACATATACTTTTCCGGAAGTTTGGGAAGTGAAATCATGGTAAGTATTACCTGTAGAAGTAAGATCAGTATTATACACACCATTGATAATTGAACTATTGGTGAGATGAGCTGGTGTATTGAATTGCCAATCATTTCCCACTTCTCCGTTCGCCCTGTTAAAATCATCGTAAAACATCACATCAGCATAAATTGCTGAAACCAATACTAATAGAATAACTAAGATTCCGTTTTTCATTTTTCCCTCCTTTTTTTTTTAGACATATTTTATGTCTTTTTCTATTTTTAAACTATATCTTGCTGTAGGTAATGCTTGGGTGTGCTCCGCCCATCTTTTCGGGCGGAGACACCTTTGTTAGGTACAAAAATACCTCATATTATAAGTTTATTCGCTTTATCTTTTTATTTTTTCAACTGATGAAATATAATTATGCAATGTTTTTGTAACATTTTCATCTATCTCAAGATTATATTTAGAATATATTGCACTATAGATGTTCGCAGATGAATTGATACTCTTTAATCATAATTATCTTGAATCCAATTTTAAAT
>JAIORE010000404.1 GCA_021108315.1 Candidatus Cloacimonadota bacterium | reverse complement strand
TTTAAATCTATATTTATAATAAAATAGTATTAAAATGAAAATTTACAAGTATCAACTCATCTGCGAACATCTATAGCTATGAAACGAAAAATTGAAAATAAAATTAACCCACCATTTGCATTTACGCATATGGGAATGATTTCAGGAGAAGCAACCATACAATTTGTAATTGAACGATCTGGTTTTCTTAAGGAGCTAAAGATTCTTGATTAACAAGGTCACGAATCCTTGACAATCACCAGCCAGAAAGCGATTGAATGGTCAATTCCATTTATGCCTTTACCGGCAGATTTTCCTGAAGATTGCCTTGTTGTAACTGCAAATTTTTCATTTAGAATAAAATAGAAAGAGGAATTATGATCGCAATTTGGAATTTTATTTTAACCGGTGGAATTGTTATGTTTCCGCTTCTCATCAGCTCTATCATAGCTTTAGTACTGATTGTAGAAAAAACAATTTCACTTAAAAAAACAAAGATAATACGACCTGATATTATTGATATTTTATCTCATATCACCAATATGGAAGATGTTCATCTTGCTCTGTCGTTTTGTCAGAAAAAGAAGGGACCATTTGCAAATCTTGTCTATACAAGCCTAAATTCTCTGAATTTGGAATCGCGTGAAATCAAAGAATTGATTGCTGATCAGGGTCGGCAGGAAATTAGAACTTTGGAACGAGGTTTACCGGCATTAGAAACCATTGCTACGATTACTCCAATTTTGGGTCTGCTCGGAACTGTTATTGGAATGATTCGGGTTTTCAAAATTATAGCAATTCAGGGAGTTGGTGATCCGGCAATTTTATCCGGTGGAATTTCCGAAGCACTCATCAGCACAGCTTCTGGGCTTGCAGTAGCTCTTCCAACTCTCGTTTTTTATAATTATCTTTCTAATAAAGCAGAAAATCTTGTATTGGATATTGAAAAACACATTAATGAATTGTTACGAAAAATTCGTGATTTGAAATGAGAAAATTATGCAATTGAGAGAGAAAAAACGAAAAAAATTAACTTTGAATATCATTTCATTAATTGATGTGGTTTTTCTTCTTCTAATTTTCTTTATGCTTATTTCAAAATATGTTGAACAAAAAGGGATGAAACTTGACCTCCCCAGTACGAAATCTTTTGATACTACAAAATCTCAAGAAATCCTGTTACAGATTGATTCTAATGGAAAGATGCTGATGAATGACAATGAAATCTCAATGGAAGATTTAGCTTCAAAGATTATAGAAATTTTACCGGAAGTTACAGAAAAAACTCTAATTATAAAAGCAGATAAGGAATTAGCTCATGGTAATGTTGTTAAAATAATGGATATTGCTCGCTCAAATGGTTTAAAGAAAATTGTGATTGCTACTGATTTGGAGTAGATTTAAAATTTAATATTGAAGAACACACCTCCCGGCTAAAGTCGAACTCCTCTCAAGATGAGAATTACTCTGTATTCTCAGTGGTGAAACTATTCTTGTTCGTTTGTTAGTTGCTAAATATTTTTGATTTGCTCAATTATATTTTTAATGCTGCTATATTGCACGTGCCAGGCGTTTTTGCTGTAACCTCCAGCGAGTGTCATTACCACTGGAATATTTTGTCTCAAGCACTCTTCTATCACTAGCCAATCTCTTTGAACTATTCCTTGCTCTGTCATATTTAAAGAAGCAAGCGGATCTCCTTTTAAAGTGTCACAACCACCAACAATATAAACAATATCAGGATTTGAAACTTTAATCAATTCCGGTAAATTCTCTTGTAATATTTTGAAATATTCGGCATCATTCATTCCACTTTCCAGTTCAATATCCAGATCGCTTTTTTCTTTGGGAATTGGATAAATATTTCCTTGATGCATAGAAAATGTAAATGTAGTTTCATCATCTTGTAAGCAAACAGCTGTTCCATTTCCTTGATGAATATCCAAATCTATGATCAAAGCTCTATTAATTTTGTTTTCAGCCTGTAATTTTTTTATAGCAATGGGAATATCTGCAAAAAGACAAAATCCCTCTCCTCTATCCGGCATTGCGTGATGATAACCACCACTAATATTTATGGAAACACCGTATTTTAGAGCGAGCCTAGATGATAAAAGAGTTCCACCAGTAGCATATTTGAACGGGTTAATTATTGATTTGCGTAACACAAAAGATGGAAAAAATCTCATAAAGTAAGCTTCTAAATATACAGCAACATCTCTGGATTTTTTCAAACTTTGTAAGAAACTTCTTGATTGAACCCTTAAAATATCATCCTCAGAGATTATTTCAGGAACGAATACATCTGATTGATTCAAAAGCTTTTCAGAAACTAATTTTTTATAGATTTTCTTGTATTTACGAATGTCAAAAGGATGAAGTTTTTCTAAACCACCAAATTTTATCAAATATTTTGAGGAATATACAACCGTCAATTTTGAATTGATTGCTTTCCCATCCCTAGGAGTTTTTACTTGCTTATTAGTTTTGATACTATGCAAACTACAAGAAACCAAAATAAAAGCAGCTATTAAAATTATTAATTTTTCCAAATTTGTCCTCTCTTTACTACATCCAGTAAATCTACTTCTCATTTAATGATAGTTGATTCAGCAGAGTAATAAATCTTGTCAAAATATTTATCTAATCTTTAAATTGAAAATTCTGATATAGAAATTATCTATAAAAAATATAGAAACCGAAAAACGTTTACACTTTCATAAAAAAAATATTTTCAATCAAAAAAGCTTGCTAAAAAGGGTTAATAAAAAAAAACAGAGAAAAAAATTAAAGAATACCTATAAATAGGAACTAAAGTTGTTATTTTGGTATTCTCAAAGGAGCAAATTATGCAAAATTTTGATGTAGTAATTATTGGCGGAGGACCTTCCGGAATTATTATTGGAGTTACAGGTAAAAAACAGAATCCGAACAAATCTTTTTTGATGATTACTGAAGATGAAAAAGGATTGGTTCCTTGTGGTATTCCTTACGTATTTCACGATTTAAAAGAAGTTTCCCAAAATGCAATGGGACCAAAACCATTTATAGGAGCTGGAGGAGAAGTTTTAATAGATAAAGTTACTGAAATAGATATTTCCAGTAAGATTCTTAAAACCCAAAAGGGAAATGAAATTACATACGGAAAACTTGTTTTTGCTACAGGTTCTACACCTACAATTCCGACATTTATCAAAGGTTATGATCTGAAAGGGGTTGGATACATCAAGAAAAAATACAATTATATTGAGGAACTAAAAGGTAAGACTGATAAAGCAAAAAATATTGTGGTTATCGGAGGTGGGTTTATTGGAGTTGAGGTTGCCGAACAACTCGCTAAATATCAAGACAAAACTGTTTCCTTAGTTGAGATGGAAGAATACTGTCTTTATCGAGCTTTCTCTAATGAAATTGCCCAAAAAGCTGATGAAATTATCAGAAATTCTGGGATAAAACTATATACAAACAGTAAAATTGATGAAATTATTGGTGAAAATGGAAAAGTAACTGGCGTTAAACTTACTAATGGGAATATTATTAAAGCTGAAATTGTCATCTCCGCAATTGGTTATAAACCAAATACTGAGCTTGCTACAAAGGCTGGTTTGGAAATAAATAGCAATGGGGCAATCCGTTGTGATAATTATTTGCGTACAAATAAAGAAGATGTTTTTGCTGTTGGAGATTGCTCTCAGACCATTGGTTTTGTAACAGGAAGAACTGATAGTATTATGCTTGCTTCAACGGCTACAGCAGAAGCACGAATACTTGGTTACAACCTATTTGGCATTAAATTACTACGCAATTTTGTAGGAACGCTTTCAGTATTTTCGACAGAGATTGGTGGAATGGCGTTTGCTTCTGCCGGAGCGATAGAACAAAGTGCAAAATATGCAAATATTGATTTTGTGGTTGGTAAATTTACCGATGTAGATCGTCATCCTGGTTCAATTTCTGATTCAAATGAAATGATGGTAAAATTGATTGTTTCTCCTAGAAATGGTGCTATTATTGGTGGAGAAATGTATGGGGGAAAATCAATCGGTGAACTCATTAATGTCGTTGGGTTGGCTATTCAAAAAGAAGTTACGGTTTATGAACTTCTCTCCTTTCAGATTGGAACTCACCCCTTACTCACGACTGCACCTACGAAATATGTTCTTATCAAAGCAGCAGAAATGGCTATTAATAAGTTAATTTAATAAATATTACAGACCTCTAAAAAAATACAGTTTAAAATGGTCTTAACATTATATATTTAAAATAGATGTTATCATAATTGGACATTAGCATTTTAAGAAAAACCTAAATTATTTTTAAATAACAATAACTGAAAATTTTATAAACCCCTCTAACTCCCCTTCGTAAGGGGAGAATTACTCCCTTCCCCTTGCGAAGGGGAAGGGTTGGGGATGGGGTTAAATGTAAATTATTGCATATATGATTCTGTTGATTAATAAAAGAAGGCATATATAAGCATTAACCTCTTAATATATTATGCATTTAACTTTAATAAAAAGCTTGACAAATAATCTATATT
>JAIORE010000396.1 GCA_021108315.1 Candidatus Cloacimonadota bacterium | reverse complement strand
TTCTGCACCTCTTTGACCTTGAAATGCTCGTCTTTTATCATCTCACTAATCGCATCATGATTACGGAGTACCGAAATCAAATGCTCATGGCGAGATGACGTGGCACGCCGAACGTTAGCCACAAAAAGCGGTTGATAAAAAAAAATATCAATGATTAAATTAAAAATCATTGATGGGAGGTAAGATGATACTCAAGCTACCACCGTAAAATAATAAATGTTAATTAATGATTTATCTAATTTTAATAATAGACATACCAAAACTCTTCTCATTAATTACATTCATTGTATTGTAGTATGTTACAAAAAAATAAAAAAACTATGTCAATCAGTTTTAAGCATGTTGAAAAGAATTCGAGTTTTTGATGAAAGTTTAAATAGTTTAATAATTTGGAGGAAAAAAATGAAAAAAATAGTTTTAGTAACCCTGTTAATTTGTGCGTTAGTTGTATTAAGTGCTGAATTAGTAAATATAAATCCTGATCCAAACGGAGAACCGTGGATGGTTGGTGGTATTCCAGAAATCACACCTGAAATAAAACAGAAATTAGATAAAATTCCAAAATTAGAAATTTCAAGTTTACGGACAGAACTACCTGAATCGATTGATAATTCAGAAAATGATTATTTTCCAGGTATTTTTTCACAAGGCAAGTATGGTTCGTGTTCTCAGGCAGCAGGTATTGGATACACTTTAACTTATGAAATTAATAGATTACGAAATATAAATTCTGAAGAAAATCCTGATGTTGGTTTTTTTAGACCATGGACTTATCATTATACATGGAATTTTCTCAATAGGGGAACAAATTCTGGTACATTGATTCCTGATGGGTGGGATATTGTTAAAGAAAATGGCTGCCCTAATGCTCAAACTTGGGGGCTACCATTTGGATGGCATGGGTTTTGGGCAAACCCACAGGAATATCAAGTTTGGATGACAGGATATGACAAATATTCAGCTGCAATGGAAAACAGAATCTCTGAATATTCAAAAATTGATATAACAACAGAAGAAGGTTTGGAAACATTGAAACAATGGTTGTATGATCATGGAGACGAATCAGTTATAGGAGGAATTGCAAATTTTTCTGTAAACTATTTTAGCGATATTTCTTATAGTGGAGATGTAGGAAATAAATTCATTATTAACGCAGAAATAGGAGAATTTTACGCTCATTCCTTAACTATTGTTGGGTATGATGATAGTTTTGCTTATGATTTTGATGGTGAAAATGGAATTCCAGAAAATTATGAAATTGAAGAAATGCAAAATTGGGAGAGAGGTGCTCTCAAAATTGCCAATACTCATGGAACTTCCTATCAAGATAGTGGTTTTGTTTTCTTGCCATATCGATTTTTAGCTTATGATAGTTTTCTTTATACTGATGATGCATTTGTGATGAAAGCATTAGAAACATACTCTCCAAGTATAACAGCCCAAATAGAATTGACACACAATATTAGACATAAAATCAAAATCGAAATTGGGATGGCACAAGATAGTGAAGCTACAGAACCTACTCATTCAAAAACCTTCACAGCATTTGATTTTAAAGGAGGAACTGATAGTATAAATCCATATACAGGTCTTCCAACAAATCTTCCAATGGTTGGTATAAATGATGATCCTATTGAAATTGAATTAGATATTACTTCATTACTTCAAGAAATTTATTTTGCTGAAAAAATATTTCTTGATATTGTAGAGAATGACTCTGAAAATGAGGCATCTGGTGAAATAATATCATTTGCTGTTGTTGATTATAGAGAAAATTCTGCAGGTTATGTTACAGAATATTCTTCGACACTTCCTGATACCATCGTTAATGGTTTAAACAGGTTGGCAATAGATTATGATACTTACACATCTGATGCAGACCTAGCTATATCATCTGATTGTTTACCTGATATTAGTTATTCTGGCAATATAGCGACAAAGATATTCAACTCTTCAACGAGCAGTATAAGCAATGTTCAAGTAAATTTATATTTAGATGAAGTTAATGAAAACAATTTGATTTCTTATCATACAATTACTTCTACTATTGATCCTCTTTCTTTTGAAGAATTCTCTTTTTCTGTGCAGCCAAATTCTTTTGATTATGGAATGAATAGATTAATTGTTGTAATTGATCCAAATAATTCAATAATTGAAGTATCAAAAGACAATAATACTACGGAAAAAATCATTAACATTGTTCCCGATAATCATATTTTTCAGGATGTTTTAGTAGATGAAACTTGGGACTGTGAAACAATGTACATTTACAAAGACATTACAATATCAGCAGATGCAACTTTAACAATTGAATCAGGAGTAACCGTTAAATTTTTAAATGAGTTTGGTGGTTTCTATGGAGATGATGGTTATTATGGGATAACAATCAACGGTGAGTTAAAAGTTAATGGAACAGAAGAAAAAAATGTTATTTTTACTGTAGATGATCCAACTGGATTTTCAGATATCACAAGCAAGGATGGATCTTGGAAGGGGTTATATTTTGAAAATACTGATCAATCAAATTCATCATACATAAAATATACACAATTTGAATATATTAAGGTTTCTGGAGTGATTTCCATTAAAAAATACAGACCTATTATAATTGATAGTTCGAATAACATCAGTATAGAAAATTGTAGTTTCACTTTAATAAATATTCTGAACGAAATTGCTTATTCATATTCTCCTCAAAGGGGACTGGCATTAAATATTTTTGATTCAAATGCGATTGTAGTTACAAACTGTATTTTAAATGGAAATATTATCGATAATACCTTACCTGATTACTATTACTATATATATATGATAAATGTTGATAATTCAACAATTGAATTTACAAATAATAATGTCACTAACAATTCTTTGTGGTTACCTGGTATAGGAATTTTTAATGAATCTCAAGTAAATATTTATAATAATATTTTTTGGGGAAATTCTTGTTATTTTAACCATGATTGGCAAGTAATTGTTAATGAATCAGATTTTAATTTTTCCAATAATCTAATTCAGGGAGGTTATGAAGGACTTAATGGATTAGATATTGACGACGAGCAAGAATTTTTGGCAACAAATAGTATTGATACGAATCCTGAATTCATAGAAAATGGAGATTTTAATTTATCTATAAATTCCCCTTGTATTGATGCAGGAAATCCCGATTCTCCAAAAGATCCAGATGGTTCAACTGCAGATATAGGAGCAAAATATTTACCTCTCATTCCTCAAAATATACAAATAGTTAAAAATGGAACAAATATGGAACTATCATGGGAAAATGAAGCATACATTAATGAAACTGTTTTGTACAAATCAGTAGATTTTGAAGAGTATTTAGAAATTGGTTCTACTTCCACAGAAAGTATTTCTACACCAATAAATGGTTATGAATTAGCGTTTTATAAACTAAAAAACATTGTAAACCGGGATCCATTACCAGATTTAGTTTCAGAATTTTCAAAGGTTTCTGGCTTTAAAAGTACATTTTGTCCATTTGATGTATCACAAACTAGGCTTAATACAATAGCAATACCTTTTGAAACAGAATATGAAATGATAAGTGACTTTGGAGATGATTATGCAGTAGACGCTATCAGTAGATGGCATGTCCCTGCACAATCTTGGGCATCAACATGCAATCTCCCTGTAATAGGTTGGTTTGGTGATTATCCTTTAGAAACAGAAAGGTCATATATGGTTGGTGTAACTGAAAATGAAACAATTTACATAATTGGTAATCTTTCAGATAATCCAGTGTTTAATCTTATTCATAATACAGAAATTGAATCAAGAAATTTTATGTATCTACCATTTGATCAATATGATATTACAAACTCAGGTGCTTTAGGTGATTCAATTGGAACATGTTACAAAGTTCAGAAATGGGATCCTTCAGATCAAGAGTGGGATACATGTGAGTTTATTAATAGTGTATGGGTAGATACTTTTTCTATAAGTATTGGTGATCCATTAATGGTATATGTTAATGAAAATACAACATGGCCAGGTGAAACTAGACAAACAATAATACAAGAAGATGAAGATCATTCTGTAACTCCACTTGCTACTACAATGTATAATAATTATCCAAATCCTTTTAATCCAACTACAACAATCAGTTTTTACCTCCAATCAGATTCAGTAGTAAAACTTGATATCTTCAACATTAAAGGGCAAAAAGTAAAAACAATAGCATATGAAAAGTTTACTTCTGGAAAACATTCTCTTGTTTGGGACGGTAAAGATAAAAACAATAGACCAGTAGCATCTGGTGTTTATTTCTATAAAATGAAATCTAATAACTATGATTCAGTAAAGAAAATGCTTATGATCAAATAGTGTCAAATGACCATAGGTGAAGGCAAATTTGACCTATATCTTAAATAAGTTGAAATTTAAGAATCAGTCTGGATTTAATTCTGGGCTGGTTCTGTTTTTGATAGAATATTGTGGCTAACAAGCGTGTCAAACGCCTATCAGCGTCGCACACGCAAGACATTAGCCAACATGTCGCTCCACTCCATGTTGGCTAACATTCGGCGTGCCACTAAAAAAGAC
>JAIORE010000039.1 GCA_021108315.1 Candidatus Cloacimonadota bacterium | reverse complement strand
TGAAAAATCCGAAAAAATAAAGAAGGGAATGATTTTACTTTTTACGAGTTCGTCAATTGTGTCTTTCATATTTTATTACCAACTTCAAACTACTAACCGAAAATATTTTTTATTAGTCAAGTTCATTCTATAATTTAAGACTTGGTGAAATTCTCAAAGTAATTTTGTTTGAATTACTTTTTCCGCATAGCTATAAATTTCAATTTTCTTCTTTTACGAAATATTCTGTCAAACTTGAAAATTACGCCGAACGTTAGCCAACATGGAGTGGAGCGACATGTTGGCTAATGTTTTGCGTGTGCGGTGCTCTTTCATATTTTCTTTCATTCAGAGCACTGACACGCCTGTTAGCCACAAATTCGCAGAAAAACAGAACCAGCCCAGAATTACTTCCAGACTGATTCTTCTTCGTTTAATTAAATTTCTGTTAAAATGTTACTTAACCTTTGGTCATATGATCCTATTAAAAAGAATCAGTTTATTGCCTTAACATAATAGAATTTTTTATTACTTGGTAAGGGAGCAGTCCAGTTGGTTCCTGAAAATGTTCCTGATGTATCTTCAATAAAGCTTGTTTGTGGATCATCCGATGAAAAAACTTTGTAGGAACAAGCTCCGCTTACAGCTGACCAAGAAATCTGTACTTCGCTGGCAACGATAGTTATGGTTACATTTTCTGGAGGTAAAATATCATCGATCATTTCTCCGAGATAATATCCTGGAAGATTATTGTAATTTGTACTTATGGTTTCTTCACCTGAAATTACTCCAATTGCACTTCCTTTTAGAATATAATTTGCTGAAGTTGGTGGATTTGTCGGATCGTTTCCAGAAGCAAAACCCGATTGCTGTAAAATATAATTATCGATTGATGGATTTTGTGAAAAAAGCTGTATGTTTAAGATTGTGAAAATGCTAAAAATAAGTGTTTGTTTTATTATTTTGTTCATTTCTTTTCTCCTTTTCTTGAAAAGTAAATTACTGCAAATTATTTTTTTCTTCGCAGTAATTACAAATTTACGGATTTCCAATAATAACAGTTCCTTCATAACTTTTAATAGTCATCGCTCTATCAAAAGTTATAGGAACGTTACCAACACCGTTGTAAGAACCTTCTTTAATCCATAATTGACCACCAGTCGGAATTGCAGATTCTCCTTCAGAAATTGAATTAAAAGGTGTTTGAATATTTCCATCTTCGATTCCTGACCAATTATTATCAATATAGATATAATTTTCAGGAGAACCGTAAGGACATGATCTATCGATTGTAGGATCACCGCCAGGAATTTGATCGAAATTGTACCAACCATTATTACTACCATTCCAACCACAGTTTAAATAGAAATATGGTGATTGTGTATCACGATAACCACATACAATTAAAGCATGAGTACTGGAACAAATTTCGACAGGTAATCCACCTTTGATACTTGTAATTATTGGTGTTTCATGGTTTGAGAATATATATTCAGTTCCTTTATAACGAAAGTATGTATTAAATGAATTAGCAGTTGGCCAAGCACCTGAAGCACCTATTTCATAATCCATATCAACTGCTACACCACAATGATATAGTAAATTTGCTACATCTAAATTTGTAGATGTCAGGCTTGTTACCGGCATATTTTCCCAATCATAAGTTTGAGAACTAAAATTTACAAAATGATTATAACAAATATCACCCCAGATATCGTTGTAACTATGAGAGTTTTCCCCTATTAATGGCCATTTATGAAATTGAAGTTTTATTCCCAAAGCTGTTGCAGTGCAACCTACAGGAATTCCTGAAGTATTTCCATTATTAGCAACTACTACATCATTATAATATTGACTTTGACTCCAGAGAGCAGTTTCCAATAAAATATAAACTGATCTTTCCGGAAGTTCAAATCTAACATTTTCCAATGGTTGACCTTCATTAAGTTTAGAACGAAGATATTCCCAGTTTGGATGAACATTTGAATTAAAGTTTTCCCATCGTTCAATCACTTCTTTTCCGAGAAAATATCTTAAAAAATTCAATTCCGGTTGGTCCCATCTAAATTCTGATTTAGTATCAAATACAATTATCGGTTCAATTCTGTCATCACCTGAAACAATAACATATCCGATAGGTTCATATTTAATTACATAAGCAAGAATTCCTTTTTCATGAGGAAATATATCTGTTAACTCATCTTTTGAAATTAGATAAAAAACAATGTGATTAGACAATCTGTTTAATTTCTCAATTCTTTCTGATTCATCAATTTTCAAATATCCTGAATTGAGTTCCATTGCAAACCATAGATTTGAGGTAGCAATTGCTTCGCTTTCTAAAACAGTTCTGCAATATCCATTGATTGTTAAAAGCAAAAAGAATAATATAAAAAGGAAAGTAAACTTGAGCCTATTTGACTTATACTTTCTTTGCATCGTGATCTCCTATTGTAGAGCAACTAAAACGAGCACTAAACCTTTTCCTGTTTCAAGAGAAGACATTGCTTTTCCAATAATTGCACCTTGAGCTTTATCATAATCAGTAACTTTCATTGCATAACCGGGAATATTTGAAGTAGTTAATAAATCTCCGGGCTGAATAGATTCATTTGAAGCATCAGCCCAACAATAAACACGACCAGTTAAAGCTACAGGATATTTCCCATCTGCAATTGAACCTGATTGGGATAGAATCATTCCTGGCTTGATATTACCGGCACCGCTGATAATACCAGCAACACAACGATCATAAGCTTTTTCTGATAATTTAAGTTTCCCAATATTTTCCGAATCAATTGATAGAACCAATCCATTATTTACATTTTCAGAATCTTGAATGTCAAATGGTTCTGCAATATCTCCACCACCTGTAATTTCAAGAACATCACATCTGCTAGTTCCTGTGACTTCCAAATCTCCATCAAGCATTGTGTTTCCTAAAACATACAATCCTAGACCAGTCCCATTAGTTGATACATAAAGAGCAGTTTGTAAATTTGATGAATTCTGAATAGAAATCTCTGCTGCTCTCCCCAAACCTTGTGTTGATATTATAACTGCATTACTAGAATTGCTACTATTATTGATTGTAAAATCACCAGCACTACCCAAATTACCATGACCGATAAAGGCAGTTGCAGTTACTGTTCCATTAACTTCTAACTCTGTAGAAGGTGTTATTGTACCAATACCAATTTTTTGATTATCAAATTCACCGTAAATCAGAGGAATATCCTAATTATTATTGGCAATTAAAAGTTTGTTTGATCCACTCTGTAAAGATCCGGCTTGGTAACCTATAAATATATTATTATTTCCAGAATTACCTTGTCCCGCTTGACACCCTATGTAAGTATTTTCGACACCAGAAGAATTATCATAGCCAGCATTAGCTCCTATGAAAGTGTTCCTATCACCATCCGCATTGGTTCTACCGGAATATAAACCTATAAATGTGTTGTTAAAGCCTTGAATGTTACTATATCCAGCGAGTCTTCCTATAAATGTGTTACCAGCACTATTGTTATTTTCTCCAGCGGATTCTCCCACAAATGTGTTTTCTTGACCTGAAATGTTGTATTCACCTGCACAATCTCCGATGAATGTGTTGTGTACCCCTGTATCGTTGTTAGCTCCAGCGTATAGTCCCACTAATGTGTTGCTTCCTGAAACTTTTAATACAGGATTTCCTTCAAAATTGTAAACACTATTTGTATTAATATTTCCATGAACATTAAGACCATCTGAACCCTCAATATTGATTGATCCGGCATCTGCAGTAATTGTTTTACCTACGCCTGGACCTCCTTGGTCATAAGCCTGATCAAGTGTATTTCCACCTGAAGAAGTTATTTCTTGCCATGTTCCAACTCCATTAATATCTGATGTTAAAACATAATTCTCGGAAGCACCTGTGGGCATTTTAAATCCCGTAATATTAACTGTTCCTGCTACATCTAATTTCACCTCTGGAGTTGCAGTTCCAATTCCAACGTTTCCTGTTTCATAATAAATATCTGAACCTGATTGTGTCCATAAACTATTACCCGAGACACTTCCTGATTGGAGAGCATAGGGAACACTTGCAATTCTGGTTCGAGGAGTCATTTCGTTATCCCCACTCATTTTTATTCCAATCCAACGGTTTAGTCCATTAAACAAAGTATCAGGAAAGGATGTAACGCTACCTAATTGTACATGAAATAAACCATTTAAAACATCTACTTCCATGTAATCAAACCATTTTAATGTGCCACCAGTTTCTGCATCATAAATACTGAACTTAATTGTTTCAGGTGCCTCAGTAGTAATCGGGTTTCCATTTTCATCTGTTAATCTTCCCTGATAATCAATCAGGTTGGGAACTGTCTGTGATAGTAAACTTAATGCTAAAAGCATTACTACACTTAATACGATTGTTATTTTCATTTTTCTTTTCCTCCTTTTACTTTTTGTTTGTTTTTTTCCTTTTTCGAAAATCTTCTTTTAATTTTTTTCTTTCTATAATACTTTATTTTCCAAAGTTGTGGCTAACGTTCGGCGTGCCACGTCATCTCGCCATGAGCATTTGATTTCGGTATTTCCG
>JAIORE010000271.1 GCA_021108315.1 Candidatus Cloacimonadota bacterium | reverse complement strand
ATTTAACATTTTATTTGTTCTCCTTCACGATTTTTTTTAATCCTAATGGCTATAATGGATGGGCACTGCCAAGTTCCCCCTGCTCTTCTTTCAATCTGAACTTGGAGTGCTGTGTTATGCCTATTCACTTTCAATTTACCGCTTAATTTATAATGCATTTTCCTGACTATCGTAAATTTTCAAAAATACTTACATATTATTTTTTTAGTTGTTCAATATAGAATGGATCGACTTCTCTATAACATTCTTTAATTTGTTCATTTGTTAGAAGGTATAATTGAGAAATTAAAGATCTATTTTGGTCAAAACCATTAATTTTATCGGTGTTATTTTTAATCCATTCTTCTGCTGTATCAGCGATCCATTTGTTTGCTAATCCATGTCCAAAGTATCCAATTCCATTTATCATAATAGCTAATTCGAATCTTGGTTCTTTTGTAAAAACAATTTGTGATAACTTGGCATGGAATTCCTTTTCGGCACTAGTCCATTTTTTAAACTTTTTAGGCATAAATTTTATTTCCAGGCTATGCCTTCCTTCATGTGCAAACATAAGGGCATTATCCCTGTATTCTTCATATTTATCCATGAAGTTAAACTTTAATTCCGTACCTCGATATCCTTGATTATAAATTTTATTATGTAAATCGTTGAGAGCGTCATATTTCAGTTTTGCTGATAGTCCTGATAATATTGCAGTTCTATTTTCTTTATCAACTTTAAATAAATTCTTATCTATCTTTTCTTCTGTTTCCATTCTTTTCAGCGAATCAGTAATTGAATTCCAAGCATTAATTGGTAAATCTTTAAAGAATTCCTTAACACGAATAAATCCATCTGCACGGGCCCAACCACCAGTACCTTTATATTCCCAAAACCAACTGGAATAACCGTTAGAAACCATCATATCAATTTCTGTAAAAATGAAATCTGTTTTATAATCATACTGTTCAACAATTTGTTTACTTTGATTTACAATATGCCCCATCCTTAAAGTATAAAAATTATCACTACCAGTCTTTCCGGTACTTACAACTGTACCAAAATGTCTTTTAATTTCTTGATATAAGTTGGTTTCATTGTATTTATCATTTTTATCAATAAAAAAAGAAAGGTTCTGAAATAACTCTTTGTTTTCATTTTTCAGGAACTTTTTATACTTGCGTTCACTTCCTTTACCAATTGCCATTTGACGATAATACTTGTTAGTTTCTTTTTTGATTTTTTCAACATATTTAGCATAGGTCAATATGTCTTGTATTTCTTTGTCCTGTACAAATGTGGATTCTGAAACATCATTCAGATCTTTTGCAATTAACTCTGCATATTGATAAAATCTTGATTTAGCTAATGCTTTTACAAGTATTTTCCTGTTTTGGTCATTTAATTGATTTTGATTCCAATTTAATAATGATTTGTTAATATCATTTGCAGCAGATTTCAAATATTCATTAACATTGTTTAGCTCTAAAATGCGAAAATAAAGCATCCATCCTTTAAGTGCCATATGACCGTTTTTTTGCATTAAAGAAATACCAAGTAGAATTTCAGCTGCGTCGACATTAAACGGATTTGATGTTAATATCTGGTCCAATATGCTTGAAGCTTCCGTAAGGAGTTCGATGTCTACTGATATTTCGTTATTTATATTATGAATACACAAGTCATGAATTGTACGACAATATTTGTACTGTGCGTATTCTTTTTCTGCTTTGGATTCAGCAAATGCAACAGCATTTTTAGCAGCAGATAAAGCATACTTATATTTTTCATTTTCTTTTTCAATTCTATTTAACAGAATCCATGTATCTGTTTTGGAACTTCCAATAGAATCTGCTAATGTTAATCTTTTTTTAGCCAAATTGTATTCTTTATAAAATTTCCAATCTTGTAGAGCAATTTCTCTCAATACTTTACATTTATCTTCATTATTCAGGTTATCTTTTTCGATAAGGGTAAGAAGAATATTTCGCGATAATTCTAAATTTAATTGATTATAAGCATCATGTGCATCAACTATTTCTGGGTTATTAATAGCCTTATTGCAACTAACAGCATAAAAAGTTAAAAAAATAATGAGAAAACTAGTAACTAATTTCTTCATTCTAACTCCTTTAAATATTTGGAATAATACATTTTTTTAGTCAACAACATAATCCTGATTCAAAAATTAGGCATAATGGATGGGCACTGCCAAGTTCCCCTTGCTTTTCTTTCAATCTGAACTTGGAGTGCTGTGTTATGCCTATTATTTCAAAATATAAATCACTAAAAATACATTTAATATAATTCAATCTATTATTCATCTGTTTTTTAGGATTGTAGACACCAGGATTTAACCTTCTGTATTTAACTGATTTCTTTTGTCATGATATCAACGAGTGCCACCCTTTTTCTGTAATCTCTCGGTTCAAATGAATCATATTTCCAGTTCATTTCAATTATTGAGACTTCTAAATTATTTGCATACTCAAGTAAATCTTTTTTTTGTCTATCATTTAGGTAACTAGATATAAAAATTGCTTCTATGCACCCTGATACATTTAGCATCATTGTTTTGTCAAAAACTAATTCGCCTCTAATATGTTCTACACAGCATTTTTTTTTATCATACAAAGTCCCTAATCTGTACTCATTTTCTCCTGCATAATCTTTATGCTTATAAAAGAAAGATTTTTTTACATTTTCTTCAATCTGTTCTTTGTATTTGTCTCTACCTAAACTCGATAAAAGATTACCATTAACATCACCCATTTTTTTCTCTGATAATTCACGAAACGTCAGGTAATCAATATCATCTTTTAATAAGTTGTTTTTGTTATCATTCAGAGCTAAAATCTTTTTTTTTGAGAAAGCTATACATACTCCAGCATAGTTATCAGCATATTGCTCCCACATTCTAAATTTTGTAAAACCAAATATTTCTTCATGTCCACTAAAATTGCATAAGTAATGTTCACTTGCAAAATCTTTTCCTATATGATTTTTGCAAAAACATATTTGATGAAATTGATTTTCCAAACAAGAAATATACTTATTTAAATAATTAGAATCTAACGCATTTTCTTTGGTAATTGGTTCATCAACTTCACTTCCCATATATACAGTGCCTCTTCTAGCTTTTCTGCTTTCAATTGGGTCGTTTGATTTTCGACCTTCATTAAATTTCAATTGTTCATTATAAAGAATGAAATCTATAGCAGTAGAAGCTTTAGTATAATGATAAATAACATCTTCTTTATAAATATCTTTAAAAAATTTAATATCAATATTCATATCTTACTCCAAATTCAACTAACTAAACTACAATAAAACAGAAAATATTTCCTGTTTCCCATTTTTTTTCTTTCTTGGATTATATCTAACTAAACTCCACTACAAATGGTTATAATGTTAGAATGCGATGCGGAAAAGAAGCAATTTAGACGGAACAAATCACGAAACTGAACTATAGACATTTTTGTTCTGCATACATTTCAATTGATTCTTTTCCATTATAATAATCACGAATTACAAGTTTTCCTGTTTTTCCTCAAATACAATTTATTAATATTTAATAAATGTCTCTTGAAGTATAATTGCTGTTTTCCCAAGCCATTCAAAATATTCATCCCACTTTTCTTGTTTTTTTAAGTCACCTTTTGTTTTTTTCTTGATCCTACTTGCCTTCTTCGTAGGTAATTCCATCCATTCTAAACCTTGAATTTGTTTATTAATTTTATCTTTATTTTTGTAAAATTGCTCAAATGTTTCTTTTGAATTTGGAATGTATATTTCGCAAGCAAGTTCCTTTTTTTGCGAATTAATGGTCAATCCAATATGACAATCTGTTCTTCCAAAACTTAAGTCATACCAATGTTGCGGGTTTGTTTTCCTTAGTCTTAAATTGAGGTTTTTGTCTTGTGCATATTGCTTAAAATTATTCCAAAAATTTAATTGAAGAAACTTTGTCTCTGTGAGAGTTGATGTTTGAACAGATTGTTTGACTGATTTTGACCAATTATTGGGTTTTGATATAATATGAAATTTAGGAGCTGGCTCTGAGTTTCCAATTTTCCATACTTCCATTTTTATGGCAAAAAAATTGATTTTCTCATTTGTATTTTCATTCAACCAATCAATAGCTTGTTGATGTTCTTCTAAAACTTCTTTAACAATCCAAACAATAATTTCAGCATCAAGTCCTGAAGCATAAGTAATAAGTTTGCCTAAATGGTCGTGGTCAGTGCGTTCTAATTGGTTTTCAATAATAACTTTTCTATCAGCATTTGCTTCTTCTGCAAAAATATCAACGTTAAATCTACCAACATTATATTCTGTATCAATTAATGATAATTCAATATCAATTTCTTCGCTCAGCAAATCTAAATTTTCAGGTTTTGATAACCACTTTGTAAAATTTGTTGCTTCATGTTTCCATATTTCTCTCAAATCAACTTGTACTACTCTTCCTAAATTCTCCATTTTCTAAACTCCTAATTTTCCTATTAACGGCAGTTTAATTTCTTGGTTAAGAAATTAAACCCTCTTCTACCAAAAATGGGCATAATGGATGGCAGCTGCGGTGCTCTTTCACATCTTCTCTCAATCTTAGCACTGAGCTGCTTGTTACCCGATTCAATTATTTTTCAAGAACGATACGATTAA
>JAIORE010000340.1 GCA_021108315.1 Candidatus Cloacimonadota bacterium | reverse complement strand
CGGAAATACCGAAATCAAATGCTCATGGCGAGATGACGTGGCACGCCGAACGTTAGCCACTATACATACTAAAGCAAAAAAAATAAAAAATAGTAATACTTTTTCCCACAAAATAAGTTTTAGTTTTGTAAAGTATTTAATTAGTTTTTCACAAGAAATTTGACAAAAGAACATCAATCCAAAATCTGAATTAATATTAAATTTGGAGTAAACTTATGCCATTTTGTATAAACTGTAGTAAAGAAATTCAAGCAAATTGGAAAACTTGTCCATATTGTGGTAAACCAAATGTTTTGTCTCAAAATGATCCTAATGAAGAAAAAAAATCTTTATCTTCGGGAACAATTGGCTCAGATAATGGGAATTATGGTGCTAAAACAATTTCAACTGCCAAAACGATAAATTCCAACGAACAAGGTGGATATGGTTTTGATGTCAGTAAACTTCCCAAAGATTTTAAAATAGAAAACCGCTACCGAATTGAAAAAAAACTTGGACGTGGTGGATTTGGAACGGTTTATAAAGCTTGGGACAATAATACAGACTGCTGGAAAGCTCTTAAAGTAATTGATAATATTTTCTATGATGATAAAAGAGTAATAGCTGACCTCAAACACGAAACCAAATTATTGATAGAACTTCATTCACTTTACGTTGTTCGTATTTTTGACGTACACCTAAACGGAGAAATAAGATTTATTGATATGGAATATATCGAAGGTGGAGATCTCGAAGATCTTCTACTTTCATTTCCAAACAGAAAAATACCTGAAAAAAAAGTTACTAAACTGATTGAACAAATAAGCAAAGGAATGTCAGATATTCACAAACATCGCATAATTCATAAAGACTTGAAACCTCAGAACATAATGCTCACAAAATCCGGTGATATCAAAATAATGGATTTTGGAATTTCCGAAACTTTCCGAAGTAGCAAAAGCCGATTAAAAGATACCAGTAAAAGTGGAACTCCAGTTTATATGAGCCCAGAACACTTATTAGGTAGAGATGTAGGTAAAGAATCTGATATCTGGAGCTTTGGGGTGATGATTTATGAGCTACTATCTGGTAAACAACTTTATTCAGGGCAATCTTACACTGATATTTTAACGCAGATAGAAAGGAACAGGTTTGAAGCAATTCCTGGAATTAGTGATAAAATCAATTTTCTTATAAAAAAATGTCTTCAATATGATTATAAAGACAGATTCAGAAACTTTGAAAAAATAACAGGATATTTAAAAAAAGATTTTGAAAGAGAAAAACTGGAGAATGAGCAAAAGGAAAAGTTAAAAGTTAAAAAAGAAAATTTAGCAAAATTGGAAATTCAAAATTTTGAAAAACTACGTTTAGAAAAATTAGAACAAGAAAGAAAACAAAAAGAAGAGCAACAAAGATTAATCAAAATTGAATCTGATAAAATTGAAAAAAGCAAGAATACAAAACGGATAAAAGAAGAACAGGAAGAAAAAAAAAAACTCCCCAAACCAAAATCTAAAAAAACACTAATCTTTATAATCGTAACAATTCTACTTTTCACTTCTTTTTTTATATTTCAAAAAATACAAAAACAAAACAAAATAAACCAATATCTCTCAACAGCAGAAACCTATTACAAAAATGATGACTTTCTAAAAGCCGAGAAAGAATACAAAAATGTGATAAATATTGATGGCAAAAACTCCAAAGCCCAAGTAGGATTACGTAAGATTGAAGAAAAACAGGATACCATAGAAAAGAAACAAAAGACAGAGCTTGAAGCACAAAAAAAACAGCAAAATAAAAACTTGAATAATATGGTATTCGTAAAAGGTGGAACTTTCCAAATGGGAAGTAATAAGGGAGATAGCGATGAAAAACCTATCCATTCTGTAACAGTAAGCGATTTTTATATTGGAAAGTATGAAGTGACCCAAAAAGAGTGGAAAGATGTAATGGGTAGTAATCCCAGTAAATGGAAAGGTGATAATTTACCTGTAGAACAAGTAAGTTGGAATGATGTTCAAGAGTTCATAAAAAAACTAAATAGCAAAACGGGTTTAAACTATAGATTACCCACCGAAGCCGAATGGGAATTTGTAGCACGAGGTGGAAATAAAAGCAATGGTTATAAATATTCCGGTAGCAATGACATTGGCAGTGTTGCTTGGTATAATTCAAATTCAGGAAGTAAAACCCATTCTGTTGGTGGCAAAAAAGCGAATGAACTAGGCATTTATGATATGAGTGGCAATGTTTATGAATGGTGTAATGATTGGTTTGGAAATTACAGTAGTAGTTCACAGACAAATCCCAAAGGTGCTTCATCGGGCTTGTTCCGTGTTTATCGTGGCGGTAGCTGGGCCAGCAGCGCCAAGTTTTGCCGTATTGCTGATCGTTACCACCGCTATCCGGACAGCAGCAACTACTATATTGGTTTCCGCTTGTCCCGCAGTTCAAAATGAAATTCATCTTTATTTTTGAGCTATAGAAATATATTAATGAAATGTAGAAAAGGGCGTAATGGAATGGAGAGCGGAGCGTCCCTTTACGTAATGTAATGGATAGATTTCTTATGGAGTTATTTTTTGTAACTTCGGAATTGTTTTAAAAACGGGGTAATTTTCTTTGGTTCTTTCTTTTCTAAAGAAAGAACTCGCGTAGCGATTTTTTGTAGCACAAGCAACCTGCTTGTTAAGGTAAAAAAAATATGCAAATTAAAATATTTTTTACGGATGTTACTAAAATAGTGGCTAACAAGCCACTCCGTGCTGACGGCACGGCAGTGGCAAAGCATTAGGTGTATTTGATGTTGAGAATTCCTTTGCAAGAAAAAGAAAACAACAAGAAGGAAAAAATAGCAATACATCAAAGAAATCGTTTTTTTAAAAGAAATAATTCATATTTTCAGTTAATGTCCAATTTATTAAAATATAAATAAAAAAAACGATCTTCGATTTTACTAATGGATTTTTTAATATGGAAATTGAAGGTGAAAAATGGAATGGATTTTATTATTAATTTTGTTTTCAATATTTTATTTATTAATATCTGATAGATCTTATCGTATCTTTAAGGAAAATAACTTATTGGATGATGAAATGAAAGAGTGGAGAAAACAATTTTTTTCAGTTCAACCACCAATTAAAACAATTGAGATAATTAAAGCATTTGTGAAATTGGATAATGGGAGATTAAAAAAGAAATTAAAAAAATACTTAATCCGTAGAGTAATATTTTGGCTATTATTGTTGTTTTTTATTGCTAATAGTGCTATACCAAGAGTTGGCTCATTTTTTTTTCAGCTGATATAGAAAAATCATATTAAATTGGTTCTCAAATAACAGTAAAAGTTACTTCTAATGCCTACTAAAAGCAAGTTTCAATCCAAAATTAAATGAAATAAATTAAAATTTCAAGAAAGAATAAAAGAAGAATAATGAGAGAATTTTGTGCAAGAGAAAACCAATTAATCCCTGCTTTTTCAAATTTAATTGCTATCGTGAGCGAATTTTCAACAATAATTTCTCAGCAAAAATGAAAAGAGAGGAAAACGCATTTTAAAGATGAGATTCGATCATTAAAAAAAGAAGAAAAGAGATTAAATTTTGCTGGATAAAAGTTTAAAAACTAGCCCTAATAAAATATCTTAATCAAAGCAGTTTTCGGTTTTGAATGTTATTCATAATTTTGGTGGTAAGAAAGTAATGATTACAGGGAACTCAATTTAATCTGCGTAGCATTTTTTACAAGTGGTTGAGTTATTCAAAAAGAAACTGCTGTAGTTTTGACTCTGGGAGAATTAATAATCAGAATTTAATTTTAATCTTGCTATTTTTAAATGTAGTTTCTTTTTTGGGTGATTGAATTATTCGTGGGTTCTGAATTATTTAAATTCGACTCTGTTTTTAATCGTGAAGAAGGTCTAAATCGCATTGTTTTGAATAATTAAATACACCTAACCTACAAGTCCACCTGCTTCATATGAACCAACGCTTATACTTCCCGTACTATAACAATTGTTGATATTGGAATTAACAAAATTATATCCCACTAAACCACCTACGTATCTATCTCCACATACAATAACATTTGTAATCCCGAGATTTTCAATAGTAGCACTGTGCGTAAAGCCAAACAAACCTTGATAATAATTTGAATAGCGATTAATATATAACCAATCAATTGTATGATCATTTCCATTATAGCTGCCGGAAAAATCATTACTCTGACTAATTCCAATAGGACTAAAGCCTTCTCCTTCATTCCAGTTTTGGGTATCAGATGCATCAATATCGTCTATTTGAATAAAGTGTTTATCCCACGAAATATCATTAGTGCTGATCCACAATAAATTGTCTAAAGTTGCTACTTGATAGGGGGCTGATTCCGTTCCGGAACCTGTTGGTTGTACTCCGTCTGAGAATAAACTCATACTTACAAAAAGTGTGATAAAAAAACATAAATTTAATTTCTTCATTTTTCCTCCAATTTTTTCTTTTTTCATTTCTTCCTTCTAATTTTGTTGTTCATAACATCTATTGTGGCTAACGGGCGGCGTGCCACGTCATCTCGCCATGAGCATTTGATTTCGGTATTTCCGTAATCATAATGCGATTAGTGAGATGATAAAAGACGAGCATTTCAAGGTCAAAGAGGTGCAGAATTGCGAGTCCCCGTGGACGCAGT
>JAIORE010000054.1 GCA_021108315.1 Candidatus Cloacimonadota bacterium | reverse complement strand
TTTTTCACTTCCGACCGAACGGAAAATTAGTCGCACTGGATTTTCACCAGCTGACTATACAACGCATCGTGACGCACCAGACTTTCACAGACAAAAGACGACGAAAAGAAAAAAGGGAAAAACGGAGAAAAGAAAAATGAAAAAATAATTTTACCACAAAGACGCTAAGAACGGAAAAATGGAAGAAATAAATTAAACCCACTACTTCTACAATGTATGACAATTCTTCATCGAGATTCTTTCATCTTTTCTATTTTCTTAAAATTATTGACGAAAAAATGACTTCAAATTTGTTATGAAAAAAATTTGAAAAGGTGTACAAATGAAAGTTCATATCGCTGGATATAATATTGATAAAACATTGATTGATGAAATTCCTGAGCAAAGCATTGCAACTCCCGAAACTATTTCAGCAGCTTATGCTCGAATTAGTCGTAGTAAAAAATCTATTACAGAATTACGTAAGGCTTCATTAAACGAGATTGATAAAGCAAGAAATTCAAATAAAAATATCGTTTTTGATATGGGACATAGTTCAATTGCAGAACACGCCGTTTTTAATATTGATCTAATCGGTGTTTCACGTTATTTAACCGAATATATTCAAAAAACAAGATTAGCCTCGTTTACTGAGAAATCACAGAGATATGTAACATTAGATGGAGATTTTGTTTTACCACAAGAAATAAAATCAACTCCTTTGGAAGATGAATTTTTAAAAATAATAAATCTACAAAACAATCTTTATGAAAAAATGTATCAAAAGGGAATAGATTATCTAAAAAAGAATAATTTCCAAGGTAAAAAAAGAGAACTAGAAGGAAGAGCAAAAGAAGATGCACGCTATATTTTAGCTTTAGCAACTAAAACCCAAATGGGAATGACCATAAATGCCAGAAGCTTGACCCGCTTATTAAGAAGACTTGACACTATTCAACTTGTCGAAGCCCATGAACTAAAAATTGAGCTTGAAAATACTGTAAAATCAATTGCACCATCGTTAATTCGTTACACAGATACAGAAGAATATGAGAAACATTTAGACAATCTTATCCCAAATCTATCACGACAAAAAGACACTCCAAAGTTTGAACTATTAGATTTTACCGAAAATGCTGAAGATAAGATATTAGCAACATTTCTATTTGAAAAAAATGGAGGTAATTTTCATGATATTATAGACTATGTAAATTCCCTTTCAGAAGAAAATAGAAAAAATATTTTCCATATGATTCTAAAAAACATGAAACCTTATCATACTGCTTTTAAAGCATTTGAGATTGCGAACTTCACATTTCAGATCAATATGTCTGCAAGCTGTTTTGCTCAATGGAAAAGACATCGCCTAAGTTCAATTTTCAGAAGTGATTATAGACCGGAAAACGGATTTGTAATCCCTGAATTGCTAAAAAAAATTGGAATGGTGAATGAGTTTACTGATTTTGAAAATCAAATTTCATTATTTTATCATAAATTAGTTGAAATAAATCCCTTAATCGGAAATTACATTCTCACAAACGCTCATAAATTGAGTGTGATATTTCATGTAAATTTCAGAGAATTATATCATTTTTCACGTTTAAGATCTGATGAACATGCTCAGTGGGAAATTAGAGAGATTTCACAAAAAATGGATAAAATTGTGAAAGAAAAAATGCCAAACGCTGCTAAGCTTCTTATGGGAAAAAGTGAGTTTGTGAAAAAAAGATGAAACCACAAATTAACGCGAATTAAATCGAAAGAAGAAAATTTCTAAATTGAGAGGTTCTATCTCGTTCCCAAGCCCCTGCTTGGGAATTAAATGAAATGCTAAGCCCTGCTTAGCGTAACAGAAACGAAGCAAAGGTTTCTTGAATCAGTGTGTTCCTAAGCTGGGGCTTAGGAACAAGAAAAAATTATTATTTTTTTAATTAGTGCTAATGAGCTTCGCAGGTCTTCGTTTCACTTCGACTCGTGTAAATTTGTGGTTAAAAATGTTTTTTAAAAATGAGAGGTAAAAATTAATATAGATTTGATGATTTATTTAATGATGATTTTTATGGTGGTTTTTGCTTTTGTACCGATAATTTTTTTTCTAATATATGTAAAACACATAACAAATAAAAGAAAAGCAATTCAAGATGGAATTCTGCGTCAAAATGAAAATTTAATAAATGGGAAATGGTATAGAGTACGCTATGCAGATTCCAAAAGATTTAAAAGCATTATGAAGATTTTTCCTTGGAATGCAACTGGGATTTTATATTTTAAGGAAGTTAGTTTATGCTTTATTGGTGAGAATAATTCAGGTCATAAAATTGAGTTAGTTGGTAGAAAAATGATGAAAAATGGTGCAATTACTTGGTTTCTGATTAATGATAAAAATTATGGACATTATTTTACTTCTGAGACAGGTTTAATTATAATTAATTCACAAAAGACTACTCAAAAAATATTCAATGATATTGTTGAAAAGTACGATAATTAACGATTTTTCAAAAAAAGATTTTACAAAAATAAATTGATTTTATTATGTGACCTTAAATATGTTTATTAGTAATATTTTTTAAGATATTTAAAAAAGAATTTATTAATATCATATAATTTTGGAGGAAAAATGGCAGATAGCAATGCTCTAAAAAAAGAGAAAAAGTTTAGTTTAATTGAGTTAATTATGATCATTATGGTTGTAGGAATTATTTTTACGCTGATTATACCTTTACGTAACGATTATGTTTATAAAGAGCGTTTAGGTGAAGCAATTCGGAATATTCAAATCATAGCTAGAGCTGATGTGGAGTTCAAAAATAATCCGGATAATGGATATTATGCTTTTGATCTCGGAATGTTGAATATTAAAGATAAATTAGAAAAAAATACCGAAGAATATTTATTTGAATATACTTTAACAGATTCGACTGTTGTAGCTACTACCAAAGAAATATTTGGAAAAAAAGGAGCACAGATATCCTATTTTTTGCCTACTGGTCCTTGGCAATTAGGTGAAGATAAGGTTTCCAAAAATATCTTAAATGCTAACTGGCTTCCATAGTATAATATAGTTTGAAGCCTTCAGTTTCACTGCTGAAGGCTTTTTTTGTTTATGTTAATTCCACTAATTTTTTCTTACGCAGAAATTCACTACCATTTAAAATACCTTTACCCAAAATATTTCCAAAAACAACCTGAAATCATTGCAGATGTCCCTTTCAGAATCTGTAAAAATCCTGATAATATTTTACCCATTCTTTACATTATAAAAGATGCTGATCTCTTTCCAATTGAAATTATTCAAATTGAAGTTATTATAAAAACATCAGCTGAAGTAATAAAACAAAAATTTCAAATCAATGAACAAATTTCTCAAAAATATCATAGTAATCTCCTCTACTTAAATATTCCAGAACTTCAAAGTGAACAAGAGATAGCATTAACAGTTATTTTTCAAATTATTGATTCCAATTTGAAGTATTGTACGATTATTAATGATAACTTTAAAGGTTTAGCATTCAATCCATTTCGATGTTACATTTCTGAAACAGCTCTTCCCTACCCTAATCATTGGTATGCCGGTGAACCTCATTATCACAGTAATTTTACAGATGACCAAGTAGAATTTGGTGCTGATATTCATTCAACGAAAATTATGGGAAAAGCCTTAGGTTTAAAGTGGTTATTTATAACTGATCATTCTTATGATCTTGATGATTGTGAAGATAATTATTTAGTTAATGATCCAAATATAGGCAAATGGAAAAAATTGGATAGAGAAGTGAAAAATGAAAGTGAAGAAGATTTTAAGATTATTCGCGGTGAAGAAGTTTCTATCGGAAATAATTTGAATCAGAATGTTCATTTATTAGCAATTAATCATACAGAATTAATTGAAGGAAAAGGAGATAGTGCTGAAAAATGGTTTGATAATAAACCTCAAAGACAACTTCATGAAATTAGAAAATTACAAAGCAAAAATAATATTTTTATCGCTGCACACCCTTTTGAAAAAATTTCATGGATTCAAAAACTGACTTTAAATCGGGGAAATTGGGATATTGATGATTTGAAACAAAGTGGCGTTAATTTTTTACAATTAATTAATTCAAATAATTTTAAGGATATTAAAAAACAAATTTCAAATTGGGCAAGATTGTTGTTACAAGGTCATCAATTTTATCTAATAGCAGGAAACGATGCTCACGGAAATTTTAATGTGATGCGTCAGATAAAACTGCCTTTTTTAAAGTTGTTTCATTCCTATGATCAAATATTTGGAAAGTTTCATACAGTATTTCATTATTCACAAAACAATCCGATTCAAGGTTTAAAAAATAGAGAAGTTTTTGTTTCAAATGGACCTTTTTTAAATTTTTTCCTAATTGGAAAAAGTAACAAAAAATATCCGATTGGTTCCTTTTTTAAAGAAAAAAAAGCTACTTTGAATTTTGAAGCAAAAACTTCACTTGAATTCGGAGAGATTAAAATAATAAAACTATTCATTGGGGATTTCAAAGAAAATCGGGAAAAAAAGTTGATTTTAATAAAGAACTATATCAAATTAAAGCTTCCTTTTAATGGATATTTGCGGATGGAATTATATACTAATAAAAATGGAATGGTTTTTACAAACCCAATTTGGATTTATCATAATAAAAAGTATGGGTGTGTCATTAATTTGATGTATCTGGATAAGTTCTAAATGCCGTACCTATC
>JAIORE010000230.1 GCA_021108315.1 Candidatus Cloacimonadota bacterium | reverse complement strand
TGTGCAATATTACCAAAGCTATAGCAGCTAACTTATTGAAAAAGGTGGGATGAGATGTGAACAGTCTCTTTTTTTAGTAACAACACAATTTTCTGCAAATTCTTGACACTATTCAAAGCTGTAAAAATGCTACTTTCCTATGAAAAAAATTGTCCCTGAATATCAATATAAATTCATCTTATTTATTTTGATTGCTCTTCTCAGTAAAATAATATATTCTGAAAATACTGAAATTGCTTTAGTAAGTGAAGCAGATAGCGTTTTAGTGGATACATTGCAAGCTGATTCTCTATTCTATTTTGCAGATAGCCTTTTCTATTCTGTACCGGATGAACGAATTGAACTTTTGAACAATGCCAAGATAATTTATCATACTTCTACAATCGAAGCTGATACTATTTCCATAGATTTAAAACATGATCAGGCATCTACTCAAGGTAGTTCAATTCTAAAAGATAAAAATGAAATTGTTCTGGGAAGTAGCCTTAAATACGATCTTAATTCCAAATGGGGAATAATTGGTGACGGAACTAGTAAATTTGACAAAGGCTATTATCATGGTGATGAAATACGAAAAATAGATGATGAAGTATTTGATGTGGACAATGGAAAATTCACAACTTGTGATGCTTTACATCCTCATTTTTATATTCACAGTAAGAAGTTAAGATTATATAAAAACGATAAAATTGTTGCTAAACCTGTCGTGTTTTATGTAAATCATTTTCCTGTGATGGCTCTACCTTTTGGAACTTTTACAATTAAACGAGGCAGACATTCCGGGATATTGGTTCCTTCTCCTGGTTATAACAAAGATAAAGGTAAATACATTGAAGATATTGCACTTTATTTTGCTTACAAAGACCATTTGGATATGCTTTTGGCATACGATTTTTATGAAAAGACCGGTTGGCAAACCAGATTTAAATTGGATTATATCGACCGCTATCCATATAAAGGTAATTTCGAAGTTCGTTTACAAAAAGAAATGGAACATCTAGAATCATATCGTTACGAATGGTTAATAACCTATCTACATCATCATAACCTATCGAACAAACGCACTCTTGATGTGAATGCTACATTCGTTAGCAGTAAAAAAATATGGGAAGGTAGTGACGATATTGACGAACGATTGAATGAGAAAATAACATCTTCTTTACATTATAAACAACAACTTTGGGGTAGAAGTTTGCACATATCATCATCATATATAGATGATTTAAAAAACAATCTTAAAGATATTACTTTGCCAAAAATTAGTTATTCTTTACCTTCCAAACCAATCTATGAACTTTTTATTAATGAGGATAAAGAAACTCCTGAAAATGCTTGGTGGAAAGATTTTTCTTATTCATATCGTTTCAATGCAATTCATATAGGCTCAATTAATGATCCTCATCCGGATTTCTGGGATATTATTTATAAAGGTAAAAAAGATAGCGCCGGCTATGTAAATCAGCATAATGTGGGAGTAAAACACATTGGAGGTTTGTATTATCGGCATAAACTATTCTCTTGGTTGGATTTCAACCAATCATTTTCTTTGAACGAAGCTTGGTTTGATAGAGATGAAGATGGGAAAAAATATGTTCGAGGAAATGATTATTCAACCAGCTCTTCCCTATCTCTATCACTTTATGGAATAAGAACATTCCCAAAAACTTTCCTGAAAGCTATTAGACATATAATTACTCCAAAATTGAGCTTCAGCTATCATCCTGATTTTAGCAGGAATGAACGTTTTTATAGTTTTGGTGGAATAGGTTTAAGTTCCTCTGACAGATCAAGAAAGGTTTCATTTGCATTAGCAAACAAATGGCAACTTAAATTCAGAGCAAAAGAGAGTGGAAAAGAGAAAAAACTTAATGATTTTTTTAAAATAAATTCAAAAATATCATACGACTTTGAAAAGGATGACATAAAACTTAGCAATATATCCCATACACTTAACTTAAAGCCAGGTAGTTTTGATTTTTATGTCTTCACTTTCTCAACTACTCCAAGTGGTAATATTTATCAAGATTATGAAGTTCTTGATCTAAAATCATGGAATTACAAAAAATGGAACTGGGGTATCATAAACTGGACTTTTAATCTTTCCAATAAATTAAAAATCTCTGGAAATGCCGATTATACAGATTATTTTACCTTACCAAAAAATCAATTTGTAACTAAAGAATTTTTTAGTGAAGACACACTATTTGTTGATAATGAAAGCATAAACTTAACATTAGAAGATATTGAAAATCTGGAAAATGAAAAGAAAAATTGGTCTATGACATTTACAAATATTTTCAAAACAAATAAAACAAGTTATGAAATCAAAGAATACACAAATACACTTAGATTTGCTTTAAATGCTACTCTAACTAAAAATTGGCATGTTTCATATAATAATTATATTGATCTTAAAGAAAGTAAATTTCTCTCTCATTCGATCACACTTACTCGCGAACTTCATTGCTGGAGAATATTTTTCCAATACACTAAGCAAATTAATTATTGGAATTATAGATTAGAACTTTTTAATATCATGCTTCCTGATGACTTAAAATTTAAAAAAAGAGATCATAAAAGAATTTGATAATGAATAACTAATCAATGAATAGTGAATAATGAAAAAAGAAAATAGAAGAAATGTTAAAATTTGGATTAGTGGGATTAGTGGGATTAAGAGATTATAGGACTAATCGGAAATCCAAAATCTTTTCTCTTCAATCTTTTTTCATAGTCCGTGAAAGTCTGCCTGCCCGTAAAGAAGTTTGCCCTGCGAAATTTGAAAAATATATAACAGGGAATGACTGTACTGGGTGGCAAAAATAAAAAAAAGGAAAACATAATTGAATAAAGCGATATTATTAGATCGGGATGGAACAATTAACCTTGATCCGGGATATATTTCCGAAGAAGAAAATTTTCATCTCTATCCATTTGCAGCTCAAGCAATAAGAAAATTCAATGAAATGGGCTTTTTGGTTTTTGTAATCACTAATCAATCAGGGATTGCCCGGGGTATTTTTTCATGGGAAAAACTTACAGAAATACATCAGAAAATGATAAATGAATTAAATAAAGAAAATGCAAAAATTGATGAATTTTATATTTCTCCATATCACAAAGATGGAATTGTAGAACCTTATAACATTGACCATGAAAATAGAAAACCAAATTTAGGTCTTTTCAAACTAATTAATGAAAAATATTTATTGAAACACAAAAAATCTTTCATGATTGGCGATAGATATTCCGATATTGAATTCGGAGTAAAAGCTGAATTAAAAACAATTCTTGTTTTATCAGGTTTAGGAGAAAATGAATTTTATGAAAATAGAAGAAAATGGCAATACAAACCTGATTTTATTACAAGTAACCTTTTATCAGCAGCAAAATTAATAGATTTTTTGGAGAATATTAAATGAGAATAAACTTAATCTACTTAATATTAATATTTTTTTTAATGTCATGTGGAGAAGAAACAACTAAACCATCAGATTTTAATGCTCCCTCAGATCTCAGTTTAACCTTAATTGATGGTACAACAATCAGAGTTCGTTGGATTGATAATTCTTCTTACGAAACTGGATTTGTATTACAAAGAAGATCTGGAAATCAAAGTTTTGCAGAAATTGATACACTTAGTTCCGATACAGAAGCCTATCTTGATGAAAACCTGAATGTAAATACTATTTATTATTATCGTGTGGCTGCAATTATAAAGAATGAGTACTCAGAATGGAGCAATGTTAGAACACTTCAAACTCACTCTGATATTTCTGATATGAGCTTTGGAGAAGATGATAAATTAGAAGTTATGACTTGGAATATCCAACATTTTCCGAAAAATGGAGATACTACAATAAATTATGCTGCGGAAATTATCAAGGCACTTCAAGTAGATATTATCGCTATGCAGGAAATGGGAATTGAATCTAATTTTGATGAGCTATTACAGAAAGTGAATGAAATTGATGGGGATCATGAATGGATTGGAGAATGGCGATATAGCGACTCTTATGGAAATAATTTAGCTATAATTTATAATTCGGACGTTTTAGAAAATGTAGAGATTTATAATATTCAGAATAATGATTGGTATTGTTTTCCACGAGCTCCGCTTGTTCTTGAAGCAGATTTTGCTGGAGAACATTTTTACTTGATTGATAACCACTTGAAAGCTATGGGTGATGCTGATAGTGAAGAGCGAAGAAGGTTAGCTTGTATTAAATTGGATCAATATGTTCAGGATTATCTATCTAATGAAAATGTAATAATTTTGGGGGATTTGAACGATCTTCTTACCGATCAAGAAAATGATAATGTTTTCTGGAATTTTATTGAGAATTCTCAGAGTTATTTTTTTGTTGATATGGAAATTGCTAATGGAGACAATGAATATTGGTCTTATCCATCTTGGCCCAGCCATTTAGATCATATTTTGATAACGAACGAATTATTTGACGAATTTAGTAATAATGGTTCAGTTGTCAGCACGATTTTGATAGATCATTATATGGATGGTGGCTTTAGTGAATATGATACATATATATCTGATCATCGTCCAGTTGCTTTGAAATTGGTTATGGAATAGGGAAAAGTGAGAATCTCACTTGTACTCTCGTTCCCAAACCCCAGTTTGGAAACGCAATAACCCGCTAAGCCCCTGCTTAGCCAAAAAAAGGAAAAATGAGAACGAGATACAAATTTGTTGAAGAAAACGCAATGTATTTTCGGCATCTTTCATAGAGTTGGTTACACTTTTACGAATATTTAAAAATAAAGCAAAA
>JAIORE010000203.1 GCA_021108315.1 Candidatus Cloacimonadota bacterium | reverse complement strand
ATTTAAAATTGGATTCAAGATAATTATGATTAAAGAGTATCAATTCATCTGCGAACATCTATAGTAAATACGGAGCAAAATTCCAATCATAAGTATTAAACTGCAATCCACCATAATCTTTTGCAGCCGATTCTAAATTTTTATATTCATCTTTCCTTTTTTGATCATACTTATTAAACAATTCCTGAAATGTGAATTCTTTTTTTCGATTTATGAAACTGTTTGTTGAAAAATTTTCTGTAGAAGAACGAAAATCATATTGTTTTGGAGCTTTCGCAGGTGAAACACTCTTTTTCATTTCAGGAACAGGAATCTCTTTTAATTCGGAATCACCTTTTGCAAGTGGCAAATTTTCTGTAATTTCTTCTTTATGAACTTCATTTTGAGCTTTCATATTTTTATCAGAAGCTAAATTTGTTTCTTTGGAAGGTTTTTCCTCTTTTGCCAGCTCAGGAGTTTCTACTATTTCAAATTCAATTCTATTTTCTTTGACTACAGGTTTTGATGGATTTTTTTTTAATGAATCAAATGAAAAATTTTCAGAATTAGGTCAAAATGAGCAAAAGTATAATATGAAATAATATGGAAAATAATATTGCTCCAATCCTGATTTTTCTTTCTTCTGAGTTTAATTTCATTTCATCTTTTATTTAGGAACGAATGATTGATTAGTTGTTTCATAAAAAAATTGTGAGAGTACATTTATAATAAAATATAACCCTATTTATTTTTTGTTGAATTCTAAGTATTTTTTTATATAAGCTTCAGATATAGTATTATCAGGCTCAAGAATCAAAACTGAATAAAAGATACTTATACTTTCTTCAAATTCACTATTTGCATATAAATTCTCAGCAAGTTCTACAAGAAAAGTAACAGAAGTAGGAAAAATAGTGAGCATTTTTCTATCAATAATTGTTGCATTTTCATATTTGCCCTGCATTCTTAAAGAGTAAGAATACCAGTAATTTGCTGTAAAATTATAGTAATCAATTTTTACAACTTGAGCACTTTTTTCTTCAACTTTATCCCAATCCAATTGAACCGAATGTACGAGAATCATCGAATTGAGAACTTCAATTGAGGATGGATAGATTATTAGGGCTTTTTCAAAGTGTTCCATCGAATTTGCATACTTTTTGTTCAAATAATACAACCAACCCAAACGATAATTAACAGTATATGTAGATTTGTAATTCTGGTAAACATCTTTGAGTGATGCAATCGCTTTTTCATATTTACCAATAGTTTCATAATCATATGATCTTTTATAACTTTTGGCAATTTCTTCTTGTGTCATATCTTCCGCATTCAAGGCTAAAACAGATAGAAATACAAAAATAACCATTAAAATTCGTTTCATAAAAAACTCCCTACCAACTGAAATAAATATTTAATAAATGTGCATTAATAGTATATTCTTTTTTAGATAGATTGTTATAAATACTTTTCCTAAATTCATAATTGATGCTCCAGTTCCTCAAAATCGGATAATGCAAGATCCCAAAATGGAAACTATGTAGAAATTCATCTTCCGAAACATTTAAGTAAGTGTTATCAAATGTTGTAAGCAAATATTTTTCACCAAAAGAAAAAATTCCATAGATTCCCAATAAATCTCCATAATAATTGATTGATCCTTCGTGCAAATATCTCATTTTTTCTTTGGAAATCTCACTATTTTTTACTTTGAATAAATATGTAGAACCGTTTAACGATAGATCTTTGTATTTATAATTTATTTTTCCTGATAGTTGATAAACTTTATTTTCGGTTCCATCAAAACTATAATTCAAAGCTGGAGAGAAAGTAAACGTAAGATTTCCAGCATAAACATTTCCGGTAATTCCACCCAAAATTGCTTGTTCAAAGTCTCCATTCGCAACTTTTGTATATTTTAGATCAAATCCGATTTTTAGATTGGTTTTTACAAAATGAGCGTATGATCTTTTAAATTCGAATTGTTCAAAAATAAAATTATCTGAATAGGTTCTTTGATATCCTTGGAAATATTCAGAATAAGATTTCAAATTGCTATGAGTGAACTTAATACTTTCATATAGCCCATTTTTCATATAATCATTTCCGGAATAAGAAAAATACAATAAACTACTTTCCAAAGTAAAATAATTTTTGGAAAAAAGTTGAGAAAATATCATTAAAATAATGATTAGCAAATATACTTTTTTCATTTTACTTATCCCTCTCAACTAATATCCATCTATAACTATCACGAGTATTTGTATAAACTAATTCTTGAAAACCTTTAATTTCTGAAAATTGTATTTTAATATTGAATAATTCACTATTCACCGTAAATTTACCTTGTATTTCATCATTTTTCATATGATAATTTGCCCTTATTTTATGCAAGTTCGGATGAATTGATTTTGCTATGATCTTCAAATTTTGAGAAGAATAAAAAAGTAGATCCGGCAATATTTCCTGCCAAGTGATATTCTTTTCTTCGGCAAGTGGAATTCGAGGAATTGCACAAAATAGCATTTTTAAGTAAGACTTTTTTGCACCTGTAAAATTGTAAATTACAAATTCGTTTTCATTAAATCCAAAATACAATTTATCATTCTCTTTTTCTGTCGTAAAATAGTTGGAACCATCTATTTCCATCCCAATTTTAAGTTCAATTTCATTAATTTTCTTATCATTTTTATAAATCTCATATCTAAATGTATCATCTAACAAAAATTGAAATTTCCTTTTTAGTTTTCTACTAAAATTTATCGGGGAAACAAGTTCATCTTTTAGTAAATCTCTTTTGTGAATGATATTCCCTACTTCATCAGTTGCATTCCCAAAATAAAATGGATGAGTTTCCGAACCCAACTTTGGTAAATATTGCAACTGCATATGGATGTGTGGTTGAGGTGAATATCCCGAATTTCCACAGTTTCCGAGAATTGTTCCAACTACAACGTAATCTCCATTTTTTACTTTCAAAGTTTTATACTGTATATGAGAAATTTCTATATAATATCCCAAAGTAGAATAGATTATCACATAATTTCCCCAATTTTTTTGATCATTTACTACTCCAATAGGATTATCAGGAAGAAGATCATAAACTTCAGTTACAGTTCCGGAAATTGGAGCTAAAACAGGTTTCCCAAAACAATAATAATTTTTTAACTTGTTTTCTTTTTTGCTGAAGGTTTTTCCATCATCATCTTTGATTACAAAATCATAGGCATATTTCCAAGGTCCTTTATGAGTCCATTCGTCATCAAATGCTTGATATATCCTCCACTTTCCTGAAAATGGTAAATGTGGTTTAGGTGTGATAAAATCAAAACGCTGATGATAGTTCAGATAATTCAAAAGTGATTTTTCTGGAGAATCCTTAATTGCTAAATTGATTTTGGGATGGCGAATCGTATTTAATAGATAGAGAAAAAGCAGAACTATCAGATTAAATGGTAATGTGAAAACCGGAATTCCAAATGAAGACCAAAAAACAGAGACGGCATCCAAAACAAAAATTGAAGCTAATACCCCAAGAAGTGCAAATAGATAACTTCTCTTAGATGGAATCAGAAAAACTCCACCGAGGGCAATTCCAATCAAGACAAAATTAAACGAGGAAATATCTGCATAAGCCAGTGCAAAACTTCCTTTGTACAATGCCAAAAAGGTTATCCCAATAAAATATGAGGAAACTGAAAGAAAAAAAGTGATTCGAGAGTAGAATAGAATTGATAAAAGAATAATGATTCCAATTAGATCATAAGGCAAAAAGAGTAGAACACCAAAAGATTTAAAAAGACCGTGCAGAGAAGCAGGTAGGAATGTAAAATTAAGATGTTCAAATGGAAAGAATGAATCCACGATCAAAGAGCTGTAGCGAGCCGAAGCAAGATAGATAAGAGTGCTGATAATTGTGAATGGAATATTCAAAACCGGTAAACGCAGATAGTAACTGAACAGCGAAAACATCGCAAAACTAAGTAAAATTGTTAGAACTGACGCTGTCATTGTCATTAAAATAGAAAGTGCGGAAATTTTGAAGATAAATCCAATGGAAAATCCTACGAGAAGTGAATTGTAGGAATATATCGCAAAGCTGTTATTAGTAATTTTCAGGTTCATCAACTTTGTAAAAAGTATGGTTGTGAACCATGCAATTAATCCGTGAATCGCAATGTTATGATTCACGAAAGTGATAAGAAGCAGCACAAAACCAAGATAACGATTATGCATAAAAAGTAACGTTGAATAGCTGAATAAAAGGCTATCAATATACTGTTTTATCTTTTTGGGAATCATTTTTTTTACCACTAATAAATCATTAAAAAAAACAAAAGAAATTTTTTGCCACGAATGCACTAATTAAATTAAAACCTAAAATACAATTCTTTTATATTTTAATTTAATCTCTCCAAAATTTACAAGCAATGCAAGCTTGTTATTTGACACTTTTAAATAATTTAAAGCCTGAGCAATAAATTCATCTGCAATTTTGGAAACAGCTTTAATTTCTAAAATTATTTTATCAAAAATCACAAAATCAGCATAAAATTTATGCGGTAATAATATGTTTTTATAATTTACAGTATACTCTTTTTCTCTAATAAAAGGTATTCCAGCTTTTCGAAATTCATATTCTAGAGCGTCTTTATATACAATTTCCAAAAAGCCAGCACCTAAATTATTGATAGCGTAAATTATAGGTGACCAAGTCACATTTTCATCAAATATAATAAATTTGTTATCAAAATTTTATTTCAAAGTCTCAAGACAAAATTCTTTTTTTCTTTTTTTACTTATAATTTT
>JAIORE010000395.1 GCA_021108315.1 Candidatus Cloacimonadota bacterium | reverse complement strand
ATGAAAATTATGTTTAAATTAAACTCAAAATATGTCCAAGATTGCTTGACACATTCCGTAGACCAAAATTTAGTTGGAAAGAAATCTATATGTATTTTTCGGACTACTTCAGTGAGTTTATATTTTGAATATAAAAGCAAAAATTAAAATCCTATGATGCTTTGAAATTTTCTTTGGTTTTCCTGTTAGTTTTTGCTTTAAAAACCAACATTAATTTTGTAAGAACGTAGTTAGAATTAGGATAATTTCTGCTTTTTCTCTTTTGATTTCTTTCTCTTTATTTTTTATTGTTTTTTGAAAAGCCAAAAGATGAACTATTTCTTTGATTATTGAACAATTTCTATTTTTTCAATTTCATCCGCTTGAGTTTCTTTTTCTTTTTTTCTTACGTTAGAAAATCTGAAATCCAAAGACACATAATGGATGAGCACTGCCAAGTTCCCCTTGCTTTTCTTTCAATCTGAACTTGGAGTGCTGTGTTACCTACATACAAATAAACTACCCCGCCGCAAGCGGACGGGGTATTAGAAGAGCAGTAACTGACGATCTTCATGCAACTTCTTATACTCGTTTCCTTGGTTCTTCACATATTTTCCAATCATCTCTTCATTTCCATGTTCACCTACTGTACTTGCGAAATATCCATCAGTCCAAAACTCTCCACCCCAAAGTTGCTTCTTAACCTGAGAACAACGTCTGAATATTTCTCTTGCTGTAAGACTTTTTATCATCGTCACAATCTTAGTAACGCTATAAGTCGGTACTGATTGTACCAAAAAATGAACATGGTCTTTATCTGTCCCAATCTCTATGAACTTTATCTGGTATCTCTTCTCGATTTCTAAGCAAACCTGCTTCAGAACATCATCAACTTGATCATCAAGTACTGCACGTCTGTATTTGGCTGGAAATACCAAGTGGTACATCAACACTGATACATTATGACTCTTATGGATATATTCGCTCATAAAACGATTTTACGCCGCAAGCGGCGGGGAATTGAACCCGTAGAGATTATTCAAATAAAATTATTCGAAACATTTTTTAATTAACCTATTTTATTAAACTTTATAAAATCAACTTTTTCACAATATTTCTATTAATTTGTAGCTGTGACATAAAAAAATTTCTTATCATCGTAAATTGGAGAATACCAAGTTTTATTAAAAAAAATTCCTGTTGCATCCTCAATAAAAATACCATACGGAGTTGAAGAAGAATACACTTTAAATAGTGCTGCTTCACTAAAATATTCCCAAGTAATTGTAATAGTAAAAGTAGAATATGCAATAATCACATTATACGGTGCTTCGGGAGTGTAATGTGTCAATGATTGCCAAGTGAGATATGGATAACTATTATTCATAATTTCATCTATATTCCAGAAATCATAATTTTCAATGTCATCACAAGGATTGCCAACAAAATCCCAAGGATTACTTAAACCTTCTGTAGATAATTCCGTATATGTTGCAATATTTTTCATTTCAGATGTTGTTTTACCTGTACCTCCGGAACTAGTTAATTGTCCAGATGTCTCAATATCCCAAAAGGAATTGTTAATAGAAGCTGAATTAGAAGCTACAATACCTCCCGTATTTGAGTTTCCAATAACTAATCCGTAGTTGAAGCAATTGCTAATAATTGAATAGCTTGAATTAGATCCTATTAAACCACCAACATTGGAATTACCAGATATCGAACCAGAATTGAAACAATTATTTATATCTGAATATATCGAATTTGATCCGACTAAACCACCGATATTAGCACCAATCCCTTCCACGTTACCTTCATTAAAACATTTTATAATTTCAGAAGAAGAATAATTAATTCCTATTAAACCACCAATAGATTGATTACCGTTTATGAATCCTCCATTGTAACAGTTTTTAATCTCGGAACCAGAAATAGATTTCCCTATCAAGCCACCAATTGTTTCAAAACCATTTACTTCTCCAAGATTATAACAATTATAGATATTTGCATTAAGTAAAATCCCACTTAATCCACCAATATCAATATTTCCTACAACTGTACAAGCATTGAAACAATTACTAACATATGATTCATCAACTGTAAAACCTACTAATCCTCCAATCATATTTGAACCACTAACAACACCAGACGAATAACAACTATCTATTATTGAACTGGATGCACATATACCAACAATACTTCCAACTCTTGATAATCCATTTATTTCACTATTTGTAAAATTGACATTTTGAATTATTGCATTTTCCATGTACCCTAAAAAAGCTTGGCATGATGAATCAGGACGATTAATATATAAATTTGCTATAGTATAATTTTGACCATTGTATGAACCAGAAAAAATTAAACTATCTGGATTACCAATTGGTATAAATCCCTCCCCATTATTCCAATTTTTTGTATCTGTGGCATCAATATTTTCTATTTGAATAAAGTTATTATTCCATGAATTAGCATTTGAACTAAACCACAGTAGATTTTCCAAATTTGCTACTTGGTAGGGATCATTTTCTGTTCCAGAACCAATCGGTAACAATCCATCGGAATTCAACTGAAATACTAAAACAAGTAAAATAAATAAAAAAACAATTAATTTCATTATCTCTCCAATTTCTTCTAATTAGTTCTTTTGTTTTTATATATTTGTGTAGGTAATGGTCGAGTGCGCGGCGTCCCGATAGGGCGCTGGCACTTTTGTTAGCAGAATTTTCAATATTTTTCTAGTATAAGTTTTTCGATTTGATTTATAAATTCTTTTGTCTGAAAAATCCAAGGAGTTACTTTTTCCTTTTGTATTTCAAATAAATCCTCATAATCACTCTGTTGACGATAATCAAAGAGTATATTATAGAGTTTTCCAAAATCTTTTTTAATAATCCCTTTATGAACAAATTCTTTATTAAATATTGATCTTATACCAGTATGTTTTGAAGAAGAATAATTTCGTTGTAGAAGCAAAGCATTTACAGCATAGAAACAGGAATAGTAAAGTCTATTTACACAAGAATTCCAATGTCCCATTTTTGCTATTTGTTCTGCTTCCTGCAATACCTCGTTTGCTCTTTTTAAGCGATATGAAATTAGAATATCTTTATTCATACATATATTCCTTCTCTCTCTACATTTCGGTAAAATGGTGTAATTTGAAGGTTTTCCCATTCTTTTTTACTATGAATGATAAAACACAAAACTTCCCCAGATTCTAACTCTAAATCATAAATTTTATCTCTGATTTGCATTTCTTGTTCATTAGTTACATTATTTTCAAATATTATTAAAAAATCCCAATCAGAATATTTACAAAAATCACCTCTTGCTCGTGAGCCGTATAAAATTAATTTTGCTGTTGGATAATCATCACTGATATCAGATTTTATTTTTTTTAGCATTTTTTCTCTATCCATAATTTCTCCTATTTAAATCAATTTTAAAAAAATATATTGAGAGTCAAATTAAACATTCAAATATCAATCATTCGCAGCATATATTGCAACTGAAATGTGGAATAATCGTTTGGATAATAAATTATATCTGAAAAGCTCAAACTTCTAAACATGATAATTTCCACAAGAAATATTAGATATATGATTATCATTTTTTTTAATTTATTTCCTCCTTTTATTGTAACTTCATAGATTTGAATATTTTAATTAAATTTTCAAACAATACTTAACTTAACTATATTATTATATTCATAAATTCAGAATCTTTTTAAAAGTCAATTTTTTTATGTTCACCATAAACTCAAGCAGTGAAAGTTTACAACAAATTCTTTGTATTTAATATTATATTTTTACGCTGTAACATCCAATTATACTTCTCAACAACATAAAATCTTTGTGTAAGGACGAAAAATATTTGACATTAGTAATGTATTTATAAATTTTGAATAAATTATTAAAAAAGATATTTAAAAGGAAATATAAAAAATGACTATTGAAGAATTAAATCTTTTAGGAAAATTACAAGAAATAACTAATAGCCTTGACGAAGTGTTTATTAAAGGATCTACAATAATTTTAAACGTTGAAATAACAAAAAATCCCCAAAAAGAAGACAATGAACAACTTACTGAATTCTTAAATTCATCTATTAATTTATTCAATACTAAATATAATGAAATTTCTCATAAAGATATTATCCCAATTAAAATAAAAGAAATCGCACACGATATCCAAAGATTATCTTCAAAGAACCTGACACAGTTAACTTTCTATGATATAAGAGATTTATTTTATGATGTAATTATGAAAAAAAATAATATCGATGTAATAATTTATAAATTATTATCGGGACCAAGCTTAATATGATATTTATCTCTCAATAAAAAATATTCAGTTTTATCCTAAAAACTTTCTCAAAGAACATATTTATCAACTATCTTACTAAATTAACTTTTTTCATGTGTATGAATTTCTGCTAATGGATGGGCACTGCCAAGTTCTCCCCGCTCTTCTTTCAATCTGAACTTGGAGTGCTGTGTTATGGGAAATCATATAGCTAATACTCACTTATTTTACTTTCCTGACAATACAACCACAAGTGATTAATTGTTTAGAACACACAGGAGATATTTCAAAATCGCAACCATCTAAATGATATTCACCGTGTTTAGCTAAACACTCATCACATATATCATACTGCTCATAAAAAGTGAAATGTTCAGAATCTATTTCTTTGAATTTATTACTTACATAATTCAGTTCATCACCGAATTTTATTCGTGCGATTTTTTTACTGTACTTATAGATGTTCGCAGATGAATTGATACTTGTAAATTTTCATTTTAATACTA
>JAIORE010000097.1 GCA_021108315.1 Candidatus Cloacimonadota bacterium | reverse complement strand
CTATGATGTTCTTTTCAAGCTTTTTTTATTTTTCGCATACTTTGGGAATGCACCCATTGCCGATGACCCTGAACATCATCAAGCGAATATCACCGGTATTGCAACTTTACAGCCGGTTGATGAAACAATAGAATTGTTCAAAAATATCTATCCGGATGTAAAAAATATCGGTATTGTTTGGAATACTGCCGAAGCCTGTTCAGAAGCCTGTACAGAGATGATCAGAAAGAGTGTGAAATCACGAGATATTAAATTAACCGAGATTACCGTAACAAATACCAGTCAAGTAATGATGGCAGTTCAGGGATTAGTTAGTAAAGGTATAGATGCAATTATAGTTTCAGGTGATAATACAGTATTGACAGGTATGGATACTGTGATTGCTGTAGCTACTGAGAATAACATCCCTGTTATTACAAATACTCCCCCAGATGCAGAGATTGGAGCTTTGTTTGGCTTGGGAGCAGATTATTACACTGTTGGTGTAGAAACAGGTAGGTTAGCAGTTCGAGTGATGAAAGGTGAAAAAACATCTGAAATTCCCATTCAAAGACTTGTACCGGAAAAACTGTGGATCAACAAAGGTGTAGCAAAAAAATTAAACATAAAACTATCAGAAAAAGTTTTGAATAGAGCAGATAAAATATTTGAATAGCAGAGTTAAATCGTATTTCCTGAGGAAATATTGAAAAGGAAAGAGTTCACGCAAAGGTCGCTGAGATGAAGAAACGCAAAAAACCCAGAGAAGATTGATGGGAAAACGAAAAATTGGAAGACAAAAGATTAGCCACTAATTCACGAATAAGAAAAAGAAAGGATAAGAATATTTACCGCAAAGCCGCTAAGAACGCAAAGTATCTTATAAAATAATAGTTAAATGTGTACAAAAAATCCGAATTAGCACAAATTAATTACCTGATTTCTGAAAGTTTTTCGACAAAGTCGGTATATTTACTGTTTTTTAGTTTCGTAGAAACGGTATCTCTGTAGCCGAATGTGTAAGCATTCGGTGATATGATATTTCAGATTCTCGCTACATCGTAGCGACATCTAATCAAAGATATATTTTTCATCCTAATATGTCGCTCTTACAGAGCTTACATTGATTTTCTCATTATTCCCAAAGCTTACGCTTTGGGCTATATAGATTTCACCGCTCTGCGGTTTTTAATTTGCGGTTAATTTTTTTAATTCGTTTTGTTTGTTTTGTTAGTTGCTAAATATTTTTTGATTCTGGCTTATCCATATTAGGAGGTTTATATGATCAGAAATTTTTTTTCACTTTTAATCTTTTTTGGATTAATAATTTTTCTTACAATAGGATGTTCAAAGAAAAATGAAATATACACCGTAGGAATATGTGAATTTACTGAAGATCCATCTTCAAAGGATGCTGAACAGGGCTTTATCAAAGCTTTTACTGATGCTGGAATAATAACTGATAAAGATATTCGCTTCAAAATTCTAAATGCTCAAGGTGATTTTTCTTCAATTAGTTTAATTGCAGATAAATTTGTTAATGATAAAGTAGATATGTTATGTTGTCTGGCGACCCCTTGCCTTCAAGCTTGCATTAATACTGAAACGAAAATTCCTATCCTGTTTAGTCGAATAGCCAATCCTTTTCTTGCGGGAGCTGGTAATAATCCTCAGGATCATTTAATAAATATTACGGGAGTTGCAACGACATCTCCATTTACAGAAACTATCGTACTCATTAAGAAGCTAATGCCCGATGTCAAAGTTGTTGGAACTGTTTGGTCACCGTCTGAGCTAAATTCCGAGTATTATACGAAACTACAGAAAGAAGCTGCTGAAAAAGCCGGACTAACCATTATTGCTGTTCCGATACATTCTTCAAGTGAAATGAACATAGCTGTTTTTAGTCTCATCAATAGGAATATTGATTGTATATACCAAATTTCTGATAATCTTACAAGTATTGGTTTTGAAGCTGAAGTGAAAGCAGCAAATGATAACAAAATTCCGATTTTCTGTAATCAGATTAATGAGGTAGAAAGAGGAGCAGCAATGGGTTTGGGTTGGAGTTATTTTGATGCTGGATATGAAGCTGGTAAACTTGCTGTCCAAGTAAAAAATGGGGAAAGTCCCGGTAATATTCCCATACAATTTATGAAGCGGACAGAACTACATATTAATCTGAATTCAGCAGAAAAGCAAGGTCTTATTATTCCGGATGAGATAGTTAAATCAGCTGATAAGATTTTCAAGTAGATTGTAAAAATTAGGGGAGGATAAGTTATGAAAACGTTTAACAAACCATTCCTTGTGATATTAGTCGTTATGCTGATAAGCGGAATTACAGGATGTTCTCAAGATAAAAAAAGTGATGTTTACACAATTGGGATCTGTCAATTCAATTCAAATCCTTTGCTTGATGCAACGAGAGAAGGCTTTATTGCCTCTTTAGAAAATACCGATTTTATCAATAGAAAAAACATCAAACTAAATCTCAAAAATGCCCAAGGTGATATTGCAACTACTCAATTGATCATTCAAAGTTTTGTGCAGAGCAAAGTTGATCTGATATGTGCTATTTCAACTCCTGTTCTGCAAGCATCTATAAATACAACTGAAGAAATTCCCATAGTTTTCGAGGCAATTGCCAATCCTTATCGAGTGGGAGCAGGCAAAGATTCTATTCACCACCGGAAGAACGTAACCGGTGCATCTTCTCCATCTCCAATTAAAAAGGGAATGGAATTGGTTTTGGAAGTATTACCCAAAGCTACTCGAATTGGAACTTTATGGAATCCAAATGAAGAAAATTCTCATTTTGATATAGAAAGAGCAAGAATTTATGCAAAAGAACTTGGTTTGGAATTGATTGATGTTCCTGTTTCATCATCTAATGAAGTCTTAATGAGTGCCCAAGTACTATCAGGAAAAAAAATTGATGCTTTCTTTCAGATACTTGATAATATTGTTTGTTCTTCATTTGGTTCTGTTGTAAAAGTCGCTGATGAGAAGGATATTCCACTTTTTACGCTGGACACAAAATATACCGAAGAAGGTGCTTTTGCAGCTATTGGCTGGGATTATTTTGATAATGGTTATATGACGGGTGAATTAGCTCTTCGAGTGATGAATGGTGAAAATCCGGAAAAAATTCCCTTTCAAACATTGGAAAAGATAAAATTATACTTCAATCTCAAAGCTGGAAAAAAACAAAATGTGATTCTACCCGATCATCTGAGGAATAAGGCTAATATGATAATTGAATATGAATAAGTTTTGAGAATTAGCTACAATTCATATCTTTAAACATTAACCATTATACATTTTCGAGTCGGAAATTTCCTCAGTTCAAGTCTTTTTGCTTTTGCATCCGGCATATATTTTTCCAATTCAGCCCAGAATTTGGGACTGTGATTTTTCACAATAGTATGAGCGAGTTCGTGCAGAAGTACATAATCTTGCAGATGATTTGGCAGTAAGATCAATTGAATGTTTAAACTCAAATTGTTTTTCGCAGAGCAGCTTCCCCATCTGGTTTTCTGGTTTCTAAAAGTAATTTTATTGAATTTGAGGTTGAATTTTTCAGAAAGCTCAATCAATCTTTTATACAAAAATTCGGAAGCTTCTTTTACATTAATTTCTTCCATTTCTCTTTTCTTTTCTTGTTTAAGTCTACCTTTTTCATAATCTTTAACTATCTGCATATGGTTAATAAGGATTTCTTTTTTGGAAAACAGTGCTTTCTCAGCTTCCTCGAAAGACATTGTTATTGGGTATGATATTCTAATCCCTTTGAAAGGTTTCGCTGATATTTTGATTCGTTTTGAACTCTTATAGGGGACGAATTTTATTTTTCCTAAATTAGGATAAATCTTATAAAAATATGGCATTATTATTTCCTGTTATGTATTTTCGTTCAAAATCATTTTTATATTTTCTAAAAAAAGAACGATATATTACGGGTCAAGTAAATTAGTATTAAGTGATTATCATTTCTTACTTGACAAATTATGCACATATAAACAGATTTATGCATATAAATGGAGGAACTATGAGAACTACTTTAGATCTACCGGAAGAATTAATTTTTAAGGCAATGGAAACTACCAAAATAAAAACTAAAACAAAAGTAATCATTATTGCACTCGAACAACTGATAAAGAGATCGAAGATTTCTAAAATCAAAAAATATAAAGGTAAAATTGATTTGGATATTGATTTAGACAAAATTCGAGGTAGATAATGTCGGTTATTATTGATTCATCGGTTTGGATTGAATATTTTCGAAATGGGAACAACTATGAAAAAGTAGATTTTCTGATTGATGAAAATTTAGTTATAACAAATGATTTAATCCTTACTGAATTGATTCCTTTTTTAAAGATAAGGAAGCAAGCAAAACTCATAAACCTATTGCAGGAAATCAACAAAGTAATGATAGATATTAATTGGAATCAATTAGTTGATTTACAATATAAATGCCTACGAAATGGTCTGAATGGAACTGGAATTCCAGATTTGATCATTGTTCAAAATGCGATGCAGCATAATAACAAAATCTATTCTCTGGATAAGCATTTCCTAAAAATGTCGGCTTTCTTAAATTTCGAGTTATTCTAATTTTTATCTGAACGAAAAAGAAGATTTTAAAGTAAAGATGAAATCTCGAGTCGGGTTTTGAGTAATAATAAATAATCTATTTATTTAAATTAATTTTGTATCAAAACTCGACTCGGGATTTCAAGAATTAGGGGTTTTCGTTCAGATACTATAGATGTTCGCAGATGAGTTGATACTTGTAAATTTTCATTTTAATACTATTTTATTATAAATATAGATTTAAA
>JAIORE010000041.1 GCA_021108315.1 Candidatus Cloacimonadota bacterium | reverse complement strand
AAGAAGAGAAAAAAACTTTTCATACTAAAATAAACTTTTTCCTTGATAAAAAATAAGTAAATTCAAAATTTTGGTATCAGGTTCACTTTCGCTTTTATCACGTCTGTAGGCTTGATTAAATGATTTTTCGATGGCAAGTTTAAGTTAATTGGAAGGCGGTTTTAATCTTTATGTTCTTTTAATCGTATCGTTCTTGAAAAATAATTGAATCGGGTAACAAGCAGCTCAGTGCTAAGATTGAGAGAAGATGTGAAAGAGCACCGCAGCTGCCAAGCATTATCTGCAATAAAAGGAGGTGAAGAAAAATTGGAAAATATTCAAAAATCTTAAAAGGAGTAAGTGTAGAAAATGAAAACAAAAAAAGGAAAAAGGAGAGAATTATGAAACATCGTATTTTTTTAGTATTAGCGTTCATTATGCTAATTGGGCTTGTTTGGTCGCAAGATTATTCAGTTGAGCTGTTTGATAGTTATGGTGACGGTTGGGATGGTGGTTTATTAACAATTTCAGTTAACGAAATTGAAGTTTTGACAGATATTTTTTTAGCGGAAGGTTCAGGTCCGGAAACTTTCTATTTTGTTGCACAATTTGGTGATACTGTCGAATTTATTTATACACCTGATGAGTATGACTATGAAAATTCATATTATGTTTATAATCCTGACGGTGTAGTGATTTTTTCTGATGGAATTGACGGTCAGGATCCTGTCGGTGGAGTTATTGTTATCGGTGGAGATTTAGATGAATGGCTTACAAATCCTTTTGGCTTTCCAGGTAATGATATTACAGCAATAACAACAAAACACTTTTATGATTTAGATGATAATTTGTGTGCTGATGTTTTTGTTGGAACCTCTCAAGGATTATATAAGTGGGATGGTGAAGGTGAAGAATGGAGTAACATTGAAGAATTGGAAGGGCTAAATATTACTTCAATAATAAACTATGTTTATGAAGTTTATACACACATTATAGTCGGCACAACTCAAGGAGTTTATGTATATAATGACGAACAGAATGAATGGAGTTTGGAAGCACTGGAAGATTTACATATTACTTCATTAGTAAACTATGAAGCTGAAGATTATACACACATTATAGTCGGCACAACTCAAGGAGTTTATGTATATAATGCAGAAGATAGTGAATGGAGTTTGGACGCACTGGAAGATTTACATATTACTTCATTATTAATCTATTATGATGAAGATGGAGATTATACACACATTATAGTCGGTACAACTCAAGGAGTTTATTTATATAATGAAGAAGAGGATGGATGGGGTTATGAAGCACTGGAAGGTTTACATATTACTTCATTATTAAACTATTATGATGAAGATGGAGATTATACACACATTATAGTCGGCACAACTCAAGGAGTTTATGTATATAATGAAGAAGATGATGAATGGGGTTTTGAAGCACTGGAAGATTTACATATTACTTCATTGGCTTCAGAAAGTTATGAAAAAGTAATTATTGGAACTTCTCAAGGTTTATATGTTTATACTGCTGAAACTGAAGAATGGACTTTTGAATATTTTGAAAGTCATTATATTACGTCAATTTCATTAGAATACTATGAGGAAGACGACGATTTAGATCCTAATGTCTGGATAGGAACTACTACCAATTTATATCTTTGGTTGGAGGAAGTAAGCAATAGTGAATCAACCATTATCCCAGCAAAATCAAATCTACAACCAAACTATCCAAACCCATTCAATCCTTCAACTTCTATCAGTTTCTCAGTTGAAAGCATAAAAGGAGCGGAACTCAAAATTTATAACATTCAGGGACAATTAGTAAAAACTTGTGGTTCATTTGCAAAAGGGAATCATTCTGTTAAATGGTTTGGAAAAGATAATCAAAATAAACCAGTCAGTTCAGGGGTTTATTTCTATAAATTATCTTCAGGTTCTTCTAAAGAAACTCGTAAAATGTTATTGTTGAAATAGTATCATTATTCCACTCGTTAATTGAAAGGAAAATTAGCGAGTGGTTTTCAAAAACATAATTGCATGATAAATATGTAGCTACTAAAAAAGTACTACCCTTATTATCAGCAATTAAGGAAGTGAAGAGAACAAAAAGTAAAAAAAGGAGAGAGTTATGAAACATCGTATTTTTTTAGTATTAGCATTCATTATGCTAATTGGACTTGTTTGGTCACAAGATTATTACATTGAGTTGTATGATAGTTATGGTGACGGTTGGGATGGTGGATTATTGACAGTTTTAGTCAATGAAACAGAAGTTTTGACAGATATTTTTTTAGCGGATGGTTCAGGTCCTGAAACATTCTACTTTGATGCACAAATTGGTGACACTGTCGAATTTATTTATACACCTCAGACTGATTATGATTATGAAGACTCATATTACGTTTATAATCCCGATGGTGTAGAGATTTTTTCTGACGGTTTAGATGAACAAGTTCCTTTAGGAGGGATTATTACAATTCAGGAAGATGATGAATGGTTAATTAACCCTTATGGATTTCCCGGAAGTAATATCTCAGCAATAGTTACCTTGAACTCAGATTTTATTCCGGAAATTAAAGTGGTTGTATGTACAGAAAGTGGAGGGTTTCAATATAATATAACCAGCGGTGTATGGGAGGTATTATTAACAGGACAGAATATAACAGCATTTGATATTGAATACAATGAAAATGATATTGGCGGTTGGGCTGGACTTACAAACGGATTATACCATAATGAGGACGAAGTTGCTTATTTTGAAAACACAAACATCACAGCAATAGCTGCTATCAAATATCCATACGACGAAATGGATGGTGTAGATGTTACAATCGGTACTGAAAATGGGGCGTTTAATCATAATTTCGAAGATGATTCTTGGTATGAAATTTTTCCTGATGAGTTAGGTAACTCTCATATTACAGCGATTGAAGCACGGTACTATGAAGATTATCATAATGGTTTTATAGGAACTGATAGTGGTCTATACTTTGGTACAGAAAATTTTGAATTAGTAGCTGTTAATGAATTTGTTGGAGAATATATAACTGCTATAGCATGTTTTAATTATCCGTGGGTAACCACTATTAATGCCGTGGTGGGAACAACAAATGGATTATTTTTACAAGATGCTGATACAGGTGAATGGATAGAAGAATTGCCCGGTGAACATATTACAGCTTTAGAAATCGGAGACACTAATATTTGGGTTGGTACTGATAATGGACTTTACAGAACGACAGGTAATGGCTATATTCCAATTGGTGCATTGTCTGGTCAAACCATTACTGCAATAGGTGTAGAACATCCTGAGGATAATTCACCTTTAAAAGTATGGGTAAGCACTACTTCAGATTTATATTTAAAGATTGGCAGTACAGCAGATATAAATGAATCAACCATTATCCCAGCAAAATCAATCCTACAACCAAACTATCCAAACCCATTCAATCCTTCAACTTCTATCAGTTTCTCAGTTGAAAGCATAAAAGGAGCGGAACTCAAAATTTATAACATTCAGGGACAATTAGTAAAAACTTGTGGTTCATTTGCAAAAGGGAATCATTCTGTTAAATGGTTTGGAAAAGATAATCAAAACAAACCAGTCAGTTCCGGAGTTTATTTCTATAAATTATCTTCATATTCTTCTCAAGAAACTCGTAAAATGTTATTGTTGAAATAAAAAAATATTTCACTCGTTAATTGTAAAAAAAATTAGCGAGTGATTTCTGAAATCATAACTATTTGATAAACTCGCAGATAACAAACAGCTTCACGCCCGAAAAGAAGGGCGTGACAGCTGCCATCCATTACGTGCATTGGGTTTTCCTATCGTAAGAAAAAAAGAAAAAGAAAAACCGACAACAAAAAATAAAACTGAGAAATTGATTTTAATGCGAAATAATTCATCTTTTGGTAAATCAACTTAATTCTAAAAATGAAAGATTAAATTGGGAGAAAAAGGAAATAAATCTAAAACAAAAAAGCAAGAATAATCAGTCAAATTGGGTAATTTTGTTTTGCCGTAAAATTAACGAGAGAAATCAAAAAATGCACGATAATCCGAATTTTAATTCCTGCTTTTTTTATGAAATTTAAATCTAACAAAGAAAGAAAAACAGAACAAAACAAAACAAAACAAAACAAAAGATAATTATTGCTCCCAAAATTTCAGAACTAAATTAACTTAATCGGAAAAAAATTAAATGAACTCTTTTATAGCCGGCGTTTTTCAAAAAAAATGTTCTAATGCTTTTTAATTTTTTAAATGTTTGTTTCAAAACAAAATACGAAATAATTCACCATTTTGTAAATCAAATTAATTCTCAAGATAAAAGATATAGGTCCAAAGAAAATGGAGAAGAAATTAAATTGAAAAGCAATAAAAAAAATAGGGATTTCCGAATTTTAAATTCCTGTTTTTTTTCGTAAAAATCTAATTCTAACGAAGAAAATAAAAACATAAAAAAGGGAAAATATTTCGGTCAAATTGCTTTTTAAAATTAAAAGAAATGCAAAGTAAATCTAAAAAAAATGCATTAATAAAAGGTTTCATCTAAAATGTATCAAAGCGGTTTTAAAAACTAAATTGTTGGTTTCGCTAAAAAAGTAAAATTAAAAAAAACGAAAAATGAAAGAAAAACACAATTTTCATAATTTCTATCAAAGTAGCAGAAAAAAGAAAATGTTTCAAATTTCTGGTTTCAAAAAAAAAATACCCAACTCTCTCAAACTTTTTCTGTTTTTTTTAATCTCGTGGAATTAACGCAAAATTTAACCGTAACTCAAGCTAACTGCGTTGTAATTACAATAAGTAAACCTCCAGTTCTACTGGAGGACTCTTAAAGTTTGACTTT
>JAIORE010000236.1 GCA_021108315.1 Candidatus Cloacimonadota bacterium | reverse complement strand
CTTGCGAAAAGACAGGATAGTTATGAAATAATTTGAACTTCGTAAAGTAGAATTAGTTAGATTTTACAAAAAAAAAAGGAATTTAAAAAATTCGAAAATCCCCGATTTTTCTTTAGCTTTTCAATTTAATTTCTTCTCCATTTTCTTTCACTTTCATCCATTATTTTAAGAATTAATTTGAGCTACAAAATTATAAATATTTCGTATTTTGTTTTGAAACAACCATTTGAAAAATAAAAAAGCTTTAGAACTTTTTCAGAAAAACGCCGGCTATAAAAGAATTCTTTCAAATTTGCTCTTTTGATTATGTTAATTTAGTTCCGAAATTTGAACAGAAATTATTTACCTTCTGTTTTTGTTTTTCTTTCTTAATTTATTTGATTTAGATTTGAAAAAAAGCAGAAATTAAAATTCGGATTTTATTGCTTTTTTTGATTTTTCTCGTTAATTTTACGGCAAAACAAAATTACTAAATTTGACTGATTATTTCGGATGATTCTTGCTTTTTTGTTTTTGATTTTTTTTCTTTTTCTCCCAATTTCATCTATCATTTTGAGAATTAAGTTGATTTTCCACTAATGAATTATTTCGGATTAAAAAATCAATTTTTCAGTTTTATTATTTGTCGGTTTTCTTTTTCTTTTTTTCTTACGACAGGAAAACCGAATGCACGTAATGATTGGCACTGCCAAGTTCTCCTTGCTCTTCTTTCAATCTGAGCTTGGAGTGCTGTGTTATCTGCATCATCTTCCATATAAAAACATCCGCTCATTAATTAAATTAATAAACGGATGAAAAAATATTTAAAGTTTTTTGTCAATTAAACTCTAAGCTATGATCTTTTGATCTTATTTTATCTGTTTTTCTCTCAATCTGAATGTGAGTACTTATATTAGTGGAATATTCGTTCAATTTGAATCAACATTGAAGTTTTTTCTTTGATTTTGTTCAATGAATTCAGTTAATCTTGCCAAAGTTCCATCGAAACCGATGACAATGTAGAACTTTTTATCTTCTTGTGAAAGTACATCTGTATGAGTATATGATGTTGATGCAGTTGTATAATCAAGATATTCAAAATCATTATACGGATCATCCGATTCATATATCAAATAATAATCGGCATTAAGAACGGTATCCCAATTTAAAATTATATCGTCTCCATTTTTTGTAATTGTTGGATTTTGGGGTGCTAAAAGATGCGATTCTTGAACAACAATATAATTGGTTTTAATTAACGAATCAATAATTGTACCAAAGGTTGCTTTGAATTTCACATCATACATTCCGGTTTCAGTAAATGTAAAAACCGGATTTTGCTCATAAGAATCCACTACTCCGTCATTTTGAAAATCCCACTCCCAAGATTCTGAATCGCTTGAATCATTCGTAAAATTTACTTCCAAAGAAGAATAACCGAAACGAGGTTCAGCAGAAAATCTTGTATAAAGTGGCCAATTTCCCTGATGGTAAAGTTCCTGAACTTGAGATTTGGAAATAGCTCGATTGTAAACTCGAATATCATCGATTTTTCCAGTAAAACATTCATCTTCCAATAGATCTCCACTGCTGCCAATATAGAAATATGGAGTGATACTGCTGCCAATTTCATCATTACAGTAAAATGCACCATCATATTGTCCATTTAGATAAAATGTTACCTTTGGTTTATCAAAAGTAACTAATAGATGATGCCACGTTTGAGCAGAAATATTAGTAATGCTGTAATGATTATTGCTAATCCATTGTTGAGCAGAATTTTTCATTTGCAGCCTGATATTTTCTTGCGAAAAAAGCATTGTATACCACGGATCAACAGACCCTAAAGACTGAAATACTCCAAAAATTCTCTCTTGAACCAAATCAGCTTTATTTATCCAAACAGAAATAGTCATCTGAGTTGTTAAATTTAAGGCAGAATTTGCTGAACCGAAGATGTAATCATTATATCCATCAAAATCATAAGCACTGTTATAATTCTCAAACCTATCCATTGCTAAGGAAGCACCGTTTACCATTCCATCATTTCCGCTTCCGCTTTCATCATCGGCATTTTCGTTAAATGGATAATGTGCAACTAAACCGGTATCAAAATCAAGATAACCGGCTTCGCTGTATAACTCTTGAATTTCTTCTCCATTTAGCGTTCTATTGTATATTCTGATGTCATCAATTTTACCTATAAATTTATTTTCGGCTTCAGATTCACCATCTCGTCCAATATATAAGTCACCTGTAGGAATTATACTTGAAGGAATACTGGAACTGTCAATATTTTCAAGTTGACCATCAATATAAATCTTTGCTTCATTTCCAGAACTCAGAACACCAACAATACAATGCCAGTTGCCATCATCAATTCTGATATTACTTCCAACCATATCCCACGCAGATGAGTCATCATAAAAATATTCTGCTTTCCCTTGTCCAATATAATCATTTCCACTAATTCTTAAACCATAATGCTGCATAGTAGAATGACCCGAATAATTTGAAAAAATTGCATAGTCATTACCCGACTGTACAGTACTACCGTGCCATTTTATCCAAGAGACAATTGAAAAATCATTAAATATAAAATCATCCGTATTTATTATCTGAATCCAATCATCATCTCCATCAAATAAATGTGCTTCATCTTCATTACCAAATCTATCGGCAGTTAAAGTAGCTCCATTAAGGATTCCATTATTTCCGTTTCCACTTTCATCGTTTGTATTTCCGTTAAATGGATAATGTGCTACAAGTCCTTCAGTTAAATCTGCTGTTAAACTCAAACAACAAATTACGGTTAAAACTAAAACTCCCAAAATCTTCTTCATTTCAATTCCTCCTATGGATTAGACGCATTTTGCGAATAATCATTTGTTTTTTATCGGTGATCATCGCTTGTAGTGATCTACCGAGAGTTTTTTATCAATTATACCAACCTCTTTACCTCAACTGTTTTTTATTATCCATAATACTGTTTCCGACTTCCAGTCTATATAAGGCAAAAAAAATTAAATTAAGGTGCCAGAATTTTAGACATTAATTCTGAGTAATGATTTATTATATCTTCCTGTTTTATATTAAAATCTTTTTCTAATCTTTCACCTTTTAAAGCAATAATGTTTAATACTCCGGTCATCTGTCCCCAGAGTACTATAGCAGATTTCAAAGGCTTGATATTTGATGATATACTCCTATCGAATTTTCCTTTCATCAATGCACTTACAAGAATTTTTATGGTTTGTTTTGCTTTTTTATGGTACCTCTTCATAAAGGGATCGTTCACATCAAGGTCAATCTTATTTACTTCAAAATAACTCATAACACTAAAATAATCGGGATATTGTTTGTAAAAATTAAAATAGGCTTCTCCAATAGCTTTTACTCTATCGAAACCTTTTTTTTTATTCTCTATAGCCTTTTTGAACATTTTTTCTAAAATATTCAAAGCTCTGTAGTTTAATCCAAAATATAGATTTTCTTTACTTTTAAAGTAATGGTAAAGTGCTCCTTTGCTCAGTTCGGCTGCACTTGCTACATCATCCATAGAAGCTTTATCCTTGCCCTTAGCGAAAAAAACTTTCTCAGCTGCATCCAAAATATCGTTTATTCTATTTTCTTTTTCTCTCTCTCTTCTTTCAATTACACCCAATGGTTGTCTCCCCAAATTTATTTCGACTAACAGTCACTATGCGACCAATAAGTTTAATTAAGTGTACTAAGCAAGTTTTTTTAATTTTTTTTGAATTTACTAATTTTTATTCAAGTAATTGCAGATAATGGATGGGCACTGCCAAGTTCCCCTTGCTCCTCTTTCAATCTGAACTTGGAGTGCTGTGTTATGCACTTTTATCTTTGATTACAATTACATTACAAACTTTACTATCATAAATATTTTCTACTCCTAAATCTTTAATACAAACTTAATGTCAACTAATCTGTAGAAAATAACAAGAAGAACATAAATTATAAAAATATTACTCCCCAGTTTATGGATATGGCAAAAGACAACCACCCCACTCAACAACGGTAAAACCTTTTCTTTCTTTTTTTAATAAAGAAATATCTTGTTCTTTAATAGAAATATGACTGTTAAGCTTTTTAAAAACCATCATAATCCTAATAATTATGTCAGGAGAAGGATTGATGGTGAGTTTTGCCATTTCTTCATATTCAGAAGTAGAAAAATGAATTAAATTATACGGATTATTTTCAAGTTTTGGTAACCAATAAATAATAAATTCATTTGATTCTCTTCTATTTAAACCCAGTTCTTTTAAGACTTCTTCCAAAAATTCAACTGTTTTCTCACCGGATATTACAAATCCTTCGTTTATATTAAATTCTTTATTAGGGCTTCCCTCCCAATATAGAGCATAATATTCTTCACCGTTTTCATCAAAAAGAGTACCATCGGGATGAGCTTTTACTTTCCAACCATTGTCGTATTTTGGATAAGTATGTAAAAATTTGCCATCGTAATCTAATTGAACGTGGACATTCGTTATTACTTTTGGATATAGATAAATGATAGGTTTTTCAACAAGAAACGATTGTATTTGCATAGAAATTGAACCTATAATTGCTGATTTTCCACTTAAAACTTTAAAGTTTTCTATTTTGGTTGAGCGGAACCCCATTTTCTGTATATCTAAATCATACAAACCTGCATCAATATTGCAGATATTAAATTCACCTGCTTCATTAGACATTGCACCAATCATTGTGTCAGATAAAATGACACTTGCATAAGGAATACAATTATTATTTTCATCAACAATTATTCCGCTGATACTCCCTTGCGTTGATTCACTAATATCAATATAATTCTACTTTACGAAGTTAAAAATTGAGTAGAAATATTTTTGAAATATAGGATAAATTATTAATTTTTAGCTTTATTAATCGTATTTGAAT
>JAIORE010000405.1 GCA_021108315.1 Candidatus Cloacimonadota bacterium | reverse complement strand
GTATTATAGTTGAAATGTGAATTATAGTCTGGCGTGGCAGAAGCTGCCCATTAGCATCAACTTGCTGTATAAAAAAAAAAGGAGAAAAAAATGAAACGAACAATCGCGTTATTAAGCATATTCTGTGTATCTATCACACTTATATATGCCCAAACATTTGTAGAAATTTCCGAATACGGCTGGGGACAGAGTATGAGTTATAGCAAACCCAGCTTTGTAGATATTGATAATGATGGCTTGTTGGATATGATAGTCGGAGAATTTGATGGCAACCTCTACCATTATGAGCAGGATTCACTAAGTTCAGACAATTTTGTATTAATAACTGAAAATTTTAATGGGATTGATGTGGGATCCAGCCCTAATCCTTACTTTATAGATATTGATAATGATAGCTTGTTGGATATGATAATCGGGGAAAAAAATGGCAATCTCAATCATTATGAACAGCACTCATCAGGTTCATACAATTTTGTATTGATAACTGAAAATTTTAACGGGATTGATGTGGGATTGTATTCTGCACCTTGCTTTGTAGATATTGATAATGATGGCTTGTTGGATATGATAGTCGGGGAACAAGATGGCAATCTCAACCATTATAAGCAGAACTCATCAGGTTCATACAATTTTGTCTTGATAACTGAAAATTTTAACGGGATTAATGTGGGAGGTCGTTCTGCCCCTTGCTTTATAGATATTGATAATGATGGCTTGTTAGATCTGATAGTCGGGGAAGATTATAGCTTTCTCAACCATTATGAGCAGGTCTCATCAGGTTCATGCAATTTTGTCTTGATAACTGCATATTTTAACGGAATTGTGGTATATCTTTCTGCACCTTGCTTTGTAGATATTGATGCAGATGGCTTGTTGGATATGATCATCGGCGAATATGATGGCAATCTCAACCATTATAAGCAGGAGTCATTAGGTTCATACAATTTTGTATTAATAACTGAAAATTTTAACGGGATTGATGTGGGATATAAATCTGCCCATTACTTTATAGATATTGATAATAATGGCTTGTTGGATATGATAGTCGGGGAAAAAAATGGAAATCTCAATCATTTTGAGCAAGAGTCTTCAGGTTCATACAATTTCGTATTGATAACTGAAAATTTTAATGGTATTGATGTGGGGTGGTATGCTGCCCCTTGCTTTGAAGATATTGATAATGATGGTTTGTTGGATATGATAATTGGTGAATGGGATGGCAATCTGAATCATTATGAACAGAACTCCTCAGATTCATACAGTTTTACCTTGATATCTGAAAATTTCAATGGAATCAACGTGGGTTCATTTTCTGCTCCTTGCTTTGAAGATGTTGATAATGATGGCATGTTGGATATGATTGTTGGGGAAGATGATGGTAATCTCAACCATTATGAACAGAACTCATCATATTCATACAATTTTGTATCAATAACTGAAAATTTTAATGGGATTGATGTTGGAAATAATTCTGCCCCTTGCTTTGTAGATATTGATAATGATGGCTTGTTGGATTTGTTCGTAGGTGAAAGTGATGGCAATATCCATCATTATGAACTGGAGTCATCAGGTTCATACAATTTTGTATCGATAACTGCAAATTTTAACGGGATTGATGTGGGAAATAATTCTGTCCCTTGCTTTGCAGATATTGATAATGATGGCTTGTTGGATTTGTTCGTAGGTGAAAGTGATGGTGGTATTTATTTCTTCAGGCAGGTTGTAATTCCCGATTTTACAGCAAACCCAAGATTCGGCTATTCCTCCCTGAATGTAAGTTTTTCCAATCAAACTATAGGAGATCCGACAAATATTTATTGGGATTTTGAAAATGATGGAATCTATGATTCTATTGAGTTGAATCCCACGCATATTTATCCGGAATCCGGTATATATAGTGTTAAGTTGAAAGTTGAAAAAGCTGCTTTTCAAGATTATCTTATCAAAACTAATTACATAATTGTTCAGGCTCTGGAATTAACTGCCCCGCAAAATCTGTTAATAAATGAAAACAATAATAATATTATCTTACAATGGGATATTGTAACTAATGCTGATTATTATCTTGTTTACAAATCAACGGACACTTATGGAGATTTTGAATTTCTTGATCATACTACAGGTAATGTAAATACAACTTATACTCATACTGGAGTCACTCTCGACGAGGATAAGATGTTTTATTTTGTGATAGGTTTTGATGGTACTTTAAGGGAGTTACTTGATTTTATAGAAAATAATCGGATAAAACAGTATCGCAACTTTCTAAAATGATTAGTAGAATATAGCTGCTAACATCGTGCTCCAAGTTCAGATTGAAAGAAAAGCAAGAAGAACTTGGCAGCACTATCCATTATGCCTATTTGTAGTAGCAGAGAGTTTAAGTTATTAATCTAAAAAAATAGTATTTTCAAGAAATAAAATTACGGAGGAGTTTTGTAATGAAACAGATTATTTGTAGATTTATTATTGTTATTTTTATAGCAATTGGAGGAAATGTGAAACTTTTATCACAAGAATTATCAGAAAGTGAAAAAGACAAAATTATTACAGAGATAAATGTTCTTTTTCAAAAGAGCATTGATGCAGGTGAAACTCTTGATATTTTAAAAGTGTCAGAAAATGTAGATGATTCTTTTAAAACGGGGTTCATTGATAATGGATTCTATTTCGATTCATTCCAAGAAGTAATGAATGGATTTGAAAAAGGAGTAAAAGGGATTAATTCTCAAAAAATGGAAATCGAAAATAAAAGGGTAACGGTATTGTCCGATCAATATGTTTTGGTTACAGCTTCTGGAAAATACTCGACAAAAGTAGATGATGGAAGATTTCTAAGTGGAAGATTTGCTTGGACATTTGTGTATTTAAAAATTGATGATAAGTGGAAGATTATTCATTCTCATATGTCAAATCCCCAAAATTAATATTATGGCAACAAGTATATATGATGAAAAGCTAATAAAGCCAACCGATGAAATGTTAGCTTATAAGCTTGGAATGACAAAGAACTATTTAAATATAATATCTGAATTTATCGCGAATAAGTATGGATCTTTTAAAACTGAATGGAAGTTTTACAATAAAAAATCTGGATGGATTCTAAAGTTGTTTAATAAAAACGGAATGTTTTGTTTGTCGTGCCTTGTGATAAGTATTTTCGAGCAGCATTTACATTTGGAGACAAAGCTTCTGATTTAGTTTATAATAGCGAATTGGCTGAAGATATTAAACAAAAATTGTCTGAAGCAAAAAAATATGCCGAAGGCAAAACAATCCAAATTGATTTAAAAAATGAAATGGATTGTGAAAATATTTTAAATTTGATTGAGATATAATTATTAATATTTTCTTAAGTAGAAAGGAGAACTATGAAACCTAGAATATTTATTGGATCATCCGTTGAAGGATTAAGTATTGCTTATTCTATACAACAGAATTTGTTGCATGATGCAGAAGTTACAGTTTGGGATCAAGGTGTATTTGAACTTTCAAGTACAACAATTGAGTCTTTGCTAAAAATTCTTGATAGTTCTGATTTCGGTATTTTTGTTTTTAGTAACGATGATATGAAAATGATAAAAAATAAAAGATCAGAAACTGTAAGAGACAATGTTCTATTTGAGTTTGGTTTGTTTATTGGAAAACTCTCGCGAGAAAGAGTTTATTTTGTAATTCCTTCAGATACTGAAATGCATTTACCAAGTGATCTGTTAGGAATAACTCCTGGTACATTTAACCCGAACAGAGAAGATGGTTCTTTGCAGGCCGCAACTGGACCTTTTTGTAATCAAATTAGACTAATGATTAATAAATTAGGGAAAACTGTCAAAAGTAATGATGTAGCTTCAACTTCAGAGGATAAAACAATAGTTGAGACAGAAAAGCATTGGCTTAAAGATTTCTTTGCAAAAAGATATGTTGATGCTAGGCAAAAATTAGAAAAGATAATTGAAAAAGATCCTGAAAATCAGTTAATAAATAAGTATTGGTTGTTGTATTGTGATTTTAAAATCAATGAATATAAAAATTCTAACCTATTAGATGACTACCTTGAAAAGCATAACGATGATTTAGAAATATATGAAAATGTTTCAAGGATTTATTTGAACGAAAATTATTTAGTAAAATCAAAGATTGTTATACAAAATGCTTTTTCAAAGTTTGGAGAGATACCCATTTTAATAATTCTAAATTCAAAATATATTGAACAAAAAAATGGAGTTGATGAATCAATAATATTTTTGCAATCACATTCGAGAATACTTGATATAGATATTTCATTAACACTTATCAATAAGTTAATGGAAAAAGAAGATTATCTTTCTGCTAGAAAATTTATTCATGATATTTATATAAAGTTTCCTAATAATGAAGAAATAAGATATAAGTATGGTAGAATTGCTTATGGATTGAAAGATAATAATATATCGCTATTTCTACTACAATCTCTTACAAATGAGTTTGATAAATCTGAATATTGGGGTTATCTAAGTAATACTGCATTACAGCTAAATTATTATGATTTAGCTTTATCTGCTTGTAGAAAAGCTGATTCAATAACTGTTTCAAAGGAAGGTTGGATTCAGTCTAATATTGGGAATTTATTCAAAAATAAAGGATTTTATAGAGAAAGCCTTAAATATTTCGAACAAAGTATTAAAATAGATAATAAATCGGATTATGCTCATGAAAGAATGGCTTTTGTTTTGAAAAAGATTAAAGAAGAAAAAGAACAAATTAACAATTCTTTTGAACAAGGAAGAATGGAATTAGCTGAATATAATGTAGAAGAAAGTGATTAATTATCAACAAAAAAGGCATAACAAAGGTGTCTCCGCCCGAAAAGATGGGCGGAGCACACCCAACCATTACCCGAAATCAAGAATAAAAATAATTTAACAGATTTATTTTGAAGTAGTATACTTGCATATTTTTTAAAGAGAAAGAA
>JAIORE010000358.1 GCA_021108315.1 Candidatus Cloacimonadota bacterium | reverse complement strand
TTTAAATCTATATTTATAATAAAATAGTATTAAAATGAAAATTTACAAGTATCAACTCATCTGCGAACATCTATAGCTCTGTGCATTCAGTGTTCTCTGTGGTTGATATTTTTATCTTGTTCCAATGATCTGCGTCAAGTACAAAGCCGACATCAAATAACCAAGAAGTGCTTCATAACAAAGTATGAACCGCTAATTGAAACTTAGCAGATTTTATGCAATTCTCGAAGTCTTATTAAGTAACATTTTGATTTTTGTCTTAATTCGTGCTAATTCGCGTTAATTAGTGGTTTCAAATTATTTTCTTCATTCCACCAAATTATAAAGTAATTTTATCTCTTCCGCCCAAATATCAGAATTAGGTGTTTCCAATATCATAGGTATATTATCAAATCTTTTATCATTCATTATAAAACGAAAAGCATCCAATCCAATTTTTCCTTTACTGATACTTTCGTGCCTGTCAACTCTTTTGCCAAGTTCGGGTTTAGAATCATTTAAGTGCATAGCTTTGAGATATTTGAAGCCAACAATATTTTCGAAATCGCTAAAAGTTTTTTCAAATGCAACTCTTGTTCTCAAATCATAGCCAGCAGTGAAAGTATGGCAAGTATCAAGGCAAACTCCAACTCGCTCTTTATTTTCAATCTGTTCAATGATTTTTGCTAAATGCTCAAATCTGTAACCCAGATTACTACCTTGTCCGGCAGTATTTTCAATTACAGCTATCACATTTTCGGTTTGTGACAAAGCTAAATTGAGCGATTCAGCTATTATTTTTAGCGATTCAGCTTCAGAAATTTGTCTTAAATGGCTTCCGGGATGAAAGTTCAAAAATTTCAATCCTAATTGCTCACAGCGTTGCATTTCATCCAAAAAAGCATCCCGAGATTTTTTAAGTTTTTCTTTTTCAGGATGTCCCAGATTGATTAAATATCCATCGTGAGGAAGAATATAATCTACTGAATAATTGTATTTTTTGCAATTATCTTTGAAAGCTGTAATATTCTTTTCTGTTAATGGTTTAGAAATCCATCTTCTCTGGTTTTTAGTAAATAGTGCAAATGCTTTTGAATTAATTTTATCAGCATTAATCGGGGCATTTTCCACACCACCAGATGCACTTACATGTGCTCCAACAAATTTCATATTAAACCTTAGTTTTTGCAACGAACAATACGAATAAAAAAGGCTATAACCACAGAGAACACAGAGAGCACAAAGAAAACATAAGAAAATGACCTCATCCCAACCTTCTCCTGCAAGGAGAAGGAGTATTTCCTCTCCTTGCAGGAGAAGGATTAAGGTGAGGTTTTCCATTTCTCCATTTTTCCGTTCTTTCCATTTCCATTCTTTTATCTTTGCATTCTCTGCGTCTTTCTCTCTGCGTCTCTGCGTGAACTCTTTTTTTTTCGTGTTAATTCGTGTTAATTCGTGGTTACATCATTTCTTAGAAATCTCACTCAATAGTTTTTCAATAAATTCTTCCAAGCTAAATGACCCAAGATCACCTTTTGTATGTTTCCGAACTGAAACGGCATTATTTTCTTGTTCTTTTTGACCAACGATGAACATATAGGGATTTTTCATCAATTCTGCTTCCCGAATTTTGAATCCAATTTTCTCATTTCTGAAATCAATTTCTGAACGAATTCCACTCTTCAATAGTGATTCATGAACCTGTTTTGCATACTCTTCATAATGCTCAGAAATTGGTAAGATCTTCACTTGAACAGGACATAACCAAAGTGGGAAATTTCCAGCATGATATTCAATGAGAGTTCCAAAAAATCTTTCTAACGATCCCAGAAGTGCTCTGTGAACCATAAAAGGTTTATGTGGTTTATTATCCTTTCCGATATATTCCATCTTAAATCTGGTAGAAAGATTAAAATCAAATTGAATGGTAGAACATTGCCATATTCTATTCAAAGCATCTTTAATTTTAATATCAATTTTCGGTCCGTAAAATGCACCTCCACCTTCATCAACTTCGTAATTGATTTGTAATTTTTCGAGGGCAATTTTCAAAGCATTTTGAGAAGTATCCCAATCTTCCTTTTCTCCAACAGATTTTTTTGGCTTTGTGGCAAGATAAACCAGAAAGTCCTGAAATCCAAAAGCTTTGAGCATCGAAAATGAAAATTCTATTATTTTTTCAATCTCTTCATTGATCTGCTCTTTTGTACAAATAATATGAGCATCATCTTGAGTGAAACCACGTACTCGCATCAAACCGTGCAAAGCTCCGGATTTTTCATAACGATATACAGTTCCCATTTCTGCATATTTTATGGGAAGCTCACGATAACTGCGTTTGGTTGATTTATAAATTTCGATATGAAAAGGACAATTCATCGGTTTAAGATAATACTCTTGTCCATCAACAATGATCGGGCTATACATATCTTCACTATAAAATTCAAGATGTCCGCTTGTTTCCCACAATTCTGCTTTGCCAATATGAGGAGTATTCACAAGTTTATAATTTGCTTTAAAATGTTGTTCTTTCCAATAATCTTCAATGATGGAACGCATCATAGCACCGTTTGGATGCCAGAGAACCAATCCTGCTCCAATACTTTCTGAAAAAGAAAATAAATCTAATTCTTTTCCCAATTTGCGATGATCACGCTTTTTTGCTTCTTCGAGATTATGCAGATGTATCTTTAATTCTTTATTTGAAGGAAAGCTGATCCCATAAATTCTTTGCAACATTTTATTTTTTTCATCTCCACGCCAATATGCTCCGGAAAATTTCAATAATTTGATCGCTTTGATCTGTTTCGTATTCAAAAGATGAGGTCCTCTACAGAGATCAACAAAATCACCTTGTTTATAGAATGAGATTGTCTCATCATCAGGAATTTCTTCTAATTTTTCCAGTTTGTAAATTTCACCTTTTTCTTTGAAAAGTTTGTATGCTTCTGGTTCGGCCAGTTCTGAACGAGTGTATTCCAGTTTTTGTTTGATCAGTTCTTTCATTTTATTTTCAATTTTAATCAGATCTGAATCCACAAACGGTATTTCTTTATCAAAATCGTAATAAAAACCTGATTCAATTGCAGGTCCGATGGCAACTTTAACATCGGGAAATAGTATTTGAACTGCTTGTGCCATTAGATGAGCGGTGCTGTGCCAATAAACTCCTTTAGCAATTGGATTATCAAATTTTAATAGTTCAATTTGGCTATCTTCGTTAATACTAAAATCGAGATCAACCAATTTTCCATTAACTTTAGAAGTAATTGTGTTTTTGGCTAATCCCATACTGATGCTTTCCGCTATCTGCAAAGGAGTAACACCTTGAGAATATTTTCTTATTGAATTATCCGGGAATTTTATATTAATTTCCATAATTTTCTCCATTATTTTTTAAGGTTATATTGTTTATATATTGAAAAGAATCTGTAAATTTAAAAATCCCGAGTCAGGTTTTGAATATTTATTAAATTTGGAAAATTCTGTAGCATTTAATAATGCAAAGAGATACAAATTAGATTATTGATTCTCAAAACTCGACTCGAGATTTTTTAATTAAATTTTTATTTTTACTTTTTCTCTCTATTTTTTAGTATTTTTTTCTCAAGCATTTCTGCTGCATTTTCAAGAGCTTCTTCCGGAGTAAGAATTCCTCTAATCACCTTTTCAATGACATGTTCTTCCAGAAATTTTCTAGTTTCAAACCATTCACTAATCTGTGGTTCAAATGAAGCATATTCCAACTGATTATAAACTGATGCAATTTCCGGATTTGATATTAAACGGTTTTTTAATCCTTCTTCCTCAAATGCACTTCTACGAACCGGCATATAATATGTTAGTTCACTCCATTTTGCAGTTTGACGAGTATCAGTAAACCATTTTATAAATTCCCAAGCTGCTTGTTGTCTTTTTTCATCCTCTTTTTTAAAAATAACTATGTTTGTACCACTGATAAGGCTTCTTTTAGTTTTATAGGTTGGAATAGCAGAAATACCGAGATTGAAATCAATTCCATTTTTTCGCATAAAAACCATAGAAACACTGGAACCCTCAACCATCGCAACTTTTCCTGCCAGAAAATCATTTTGACCATCATAACCAGCAGAAAGGTAAACTGTTTTATCTTTCATAAGAATATTATAAATAAATTGCAGAGCTTCAATACCTTCTTTGCTGTTGAACAAAGCTTTTGTATTATCTTCATTCATAATCTCACCACCAGCTTGCAATAACAGATTTTCAAATTGCCAGGCACTAATTGTAAATGTTGAGCCAAAAATATCATTTTTCCCGTCTCCATCTGTATCTTGAGTAAGTAATTTAAACATCTCACGATATTCATCCCAATTTGTAGGTGGTTTATTTGGATCAAGATCATTCATAAATAAAATATCTTTATTATAGTATAATACGCTCACACTTTTATTGAAAGGAAAGGACATTAATTTGCCATCCATCGTGTTACTTTTGATAAAAACCGGATAAAAATCGTTTAAATCCTCTTCACTAAAATCTGGGTCATCAGCAATAAAATCTTCTAAACACCTAAGAACATCTCCTTCCATGAAGTTAGCTGTCCAAGCTTCAAAAGATTGAGCAATATCAGGTTGACCATTAGTTTGGATAGAAGCCATTAGTTTTTGAGAAAGAGCGGTATAGTTTCCCATGTGAACAGCATTTACATATATTTTAGGATGTGTTTCATTAAATTCATCAATCAAAGAATCTAAAGCATCTCCTAAAGGACCACCCATTCCATGCCAAAATTCAATCTCTACTACATTTGAATTTTGAGCAGAATCATCTTTTTTTTCGCAAGAAAACAACAACACTGAAAATATAAAAAACACAAAAAATATTTTATTCATAGTATTTCTCCACATTTTTGGCAAATTAAATTTGATCAATTTGTAGTCAATTATTTTTTGGAAAGATAAAATGAAATAAGGTGAGAGACTGTTCACATCTCATCCCACCTTTTTCAATAAGTTAGCTGCTATAGCTTTGGTAATATTGCACA
>JAIORE010000289.1 GCA_021108315.1 Candidatus Cloacimonadota bacterium | reverse complement strand
ATTTAAAATTGGATTCAAGATAATTATGATTAAAGAGTATCAATTCATCTGCGAACATCTATACCTATAAGTTTTTCTGTATTTCAGAGAGCAAAAATCAGAAATTTGTCTAAATATCAGTAGTATAAGTACTTGAACAAAATTTTCAGTAATTATTCTCTTGATCAGCAAGAAATAGCTTCAGGAAAATATTTAATAAGGTACTTGGTAAACCGTTGAAACGGTTAAATAAAAATTTCCTCCTACAGAAAATAATAAATACTTAAACTTATGAATTCATTTAACTTAAGTATGTCTATCTTCAACTCACTCAATATTTTTATAATAAAAATATTGTCAGAAGCACCAAATGAATTATATTGTGTTTTAAATATTCTAATACCTTTTTACGGTATGCAAAACAAGGAGGATTTATGAGAGAAGTATTTTTAATTTTTATGTTGATGATTTTGGGTTTATCACTTTTTGCCCAAACAACTTTAGAATGGTCTGGATGTGAGATTGTACAATCGGTCTGTATGGGGGAATTGAGAAATGAATTCATCAAAGATAATCCTGAATATCAGATTAATTGCATCGGCAATGGTGATATTATCGGAATTAGAGAAGCGATTTCCGGTATAACGGATTTTGGAGGATCTTGCAGACACAAATTGGATATTTTGGAAGAAAGAAATGCCAAAATAATACCTTTTGCTTGGGATGCAATTGTGGTGATAGTTTCCAAAGATAATCCACTCAAAAACATTTCATCAGAACAACTAAAAAAAGTACTTACCGGTGATATTACAAATTGGAGAGAATTCGGTGGAGAAACCAAAAAAATTAACTTAATAATTAGAAAAGGAAAAATAAATGGGGTTGGTAGAATTACCAGAGAGCTTCTTTTTGCTGATCCGAAAGTCGAATATGCCAGTGATGCTAATGCAATGTATAGATCGAGCTTACCTTTGGAAAGAGCAGTAGAAAATGATAGATATGCTTTTGCCGTAACCGGAATTTATACAGCGAGAAAAAACAGAGGACTTAAACTAATAAAGCTGGATAATGTTAGTGCTACTAATGAAAATATCAGAACTGGAAAATATAGTTTGTATAGACCTTTGTATCTCGTTGCAAATACTCTTGGCACAAATGAAGGAGCTCAGGCATTTATTGATTTTACATTATCGGATAAAGGACAGAATATTCTAAAGAAAAAAGGAATTATAAATCTTGCTGATGGTAAAAACCTTTGGAAAAGATTTGAAAAGAAAATGAAAAAAACCGGACAAAAAAAGAAAAATTTGAAGTAAAAAATAAAGGAGAGAGAAAATGGGAAAAGCAGTATTTAAATCAATTAAAACAGAATTAGGATTCAAATTTGGATCAATCGTTGGATTTTTATTAATAATGGGAATTGCAATAATATTCTTATTCAGTTCATATTTTAACAAAATGGAAAAAGTTCAGGAAAACAGGTTGGAATTAGCTATTTATTCTTTGGAAGTGCGAGCAAACTTTGATGAAATGATCAGAGCTTTAAAAACCATGATAATTCAAGCAGATCAACCCGAAGCTTTAGCAAAACAGATTAAATTATATGATAAAAAATTGAAAGATGCAGAAAAATATAAAAAATTAATTTTAGGAATTTTTAATCAAAAAGATTCTGATCTCAGTGAAGAGACCTTACAATACTATCAAGAATTTGTAAGTGAGATGGATAAATTCACAGCAGCTTATAAAATTGCTCGTCCTCAATTGGTTGCTGGTGATGTAATGGCTGCCAGAAAAACGATGAAAGGACAAGGATTTGTAGCCGATGTTCCTTTGGCTAAGTTTGTCCAAACTGTAAAATATATTGCAGATTTTGAAAAAGAGGAAGCCACCAATAAAGTGGAATTACTGATAAAAATTGCATTTATTGGAATGGCAATTGTAGCTCTGCTTTCATTATTTATGGGATTATCTTTCACTAAAAAAGTTGGTAGTATGGTTACGCAGATTGTATTCTTAAGAAAAGCTGCAGATATTATAAGCACAGGAAAACGTCATGATCCACTTGTGAGACATAATGATAATGAGCTTGGACAATTGACCGAATCGTTTGAGAGAATGCGCGTAAGTATGGAAAAAGCTATGGAAAAATTGCAAAGTAAGAAAAAATAAATATCAGTATTCCCAAGATAAACTTGGGAATAAGACCTAATTTTATATAGACAAACCTTACCATTAATTAGTGATAGGGTTTGTTTGTTTGTTTTGGAGTATACACCAAAAATGAAACAGAAGTTTCAAATATTATGCATTCCAAATCAGAAGATTATGAATGAGAGCGATTTACAATCGCTCAATTTGAGCTAAAATTCATAAATTTTAGAAATATTTACACATTATCGTTTAAGATTCATAATAGTCACTATTGATAGTGTGTACATTAAATTATTAAAAATATTTATTTTGTAATATATAATATTAATAAAATTTGATAGAAGTAATATTTTTTTGTGTTGACAAATATTTTCTTAAATTTATTTAATCTTTTACATAATGTTATATTATAATAATATATTAGGAGGTATTATGAGGAGAGCATTTATTATCTGTACATTTATGATTCTGGGACTATCACTTTTTGCTCAAACAACTTTAGAGTGGTCCGGATGTGAAATCGTACAATCGGTCTGTATTGGGGAATTGAGAGATGAATTCATCAAAGACAATCCTGAATATCAGATTAATTGTGTTGGAAATGGTGATATTATCGGGATAAGAGAAGCAATTTCCGGTATATCGGATTTTGGAGGATCTTGCAGACATAAATTGGATATTTTGGAAGAAAAAAACGCCAAACTAATCCCCTTTGTCTGGGATGCTATTGTAGTGATAGTATCCAGAGATAATCCACTCAAAAATATTTCATCAGAGCAACTTAAAAAAGTGCTTACCGGTGATATTACAAATTGGAAGGAACTTGGAGGAGAAAATCATAAAATCAACTTAATCGTTAGATCCGGCAAAATAAACGGAGTTGGTAGAATGACGAGAGAGCTTCTTTTTTCCGATCCGAAAGTGGAATACGCCAGCACTGCAAATTCGATATATAGCTCCAGCATGCCCTTAGAAAAAGCAGTAGAAAATGATAGATATGCTTTTGGCGTTACCGGAATTTATTCAGCAAGAAAAAATAGAGGACTCCACATAGTTAAATTAGATTATACCAGTCCTACTAATGAAAATATCAGAACTGGAAAATATAGTTTGTATAGACCTTTGTATCTCGTTGCAAACAGTCATGGCACAAATGAAGGAGCACAAGCTTTTATTGATTTTACTTTATCAGCTAAAGGACAGAAAATTCTTAAGAAAAAAGGAGTCGTAAATCTTGCAGATGGTAAAAATCTCTGGAAAAGTTTTGAAAAAAAAATGAAGAAGGCAGGGCAAAAAAAGAAGAATTTAAAATAAAACAATTAGAGGAGAGAGAAGATGAGAAAAGCAGCATTTAAATCAATCAAAACAGAATTGGGATTCAAATTTGGATCGGTTGTTGGATTTTTATTAATTATGGGTATAGTGATCATTATCTTATTTAGTACCTATTTTAATAAAATGGAGAAAGTTCAGGAAAGCAGGTTAGAATTAGCAATTAATTCATTAGAAATCAGAGCAAACTTTGATGAAATGATCAGAGCTCTCAAAACTATGATAATCAAAGTAAATAATCCAGAAGTAGTAGCAAGTCAAATCAAATTATATGATAAAAAGCTGAAAGAAGCAGAAAAATATAAAAAATTAGTAGGTTTAACTCTGAACCATGAAAAATCTGATCTCAGTGAAGAAACATTACAATATTATCAAGAATTTGTGAGTGAAATGAATAGATTCACAGAAGCATATAAAATAGCTCTTCCTATTCTAAAAGCCGGTGATGGGAAAGGTGCTGCCAAAGCAATGAAAGGACAAGGATTTGTAGCTGATGTACCTTTGACAAAATTTGTTCAAACTGTAAAATATATTGCGGAATTTGAAAAAGAAGAAGCTACAGATAAAGTAAAATTATTAATTAAAATTGCTTTTTTTGGAATGGCTGTAATTGCGATACTTTCGTTATTTATGGGAATTTCCTTCACTAGCAAAGTTGGTAGCATGGTCTCGCAGATTGTATTTTTAAGAAAAGCTGCGGATATTATCAGCACAGGAAAACAACATGCTCCATTAGTTCATGATAGCGATAATGAATTGGGGCATCTAACCGAATCATTTGAGAGAATGAGAGTAAGTATGGAAAAAGCTATGGAAAAATTATTAGGTAAGAAAAAATAGAAGACAATATTATTATTTTCCGAATCTTATTTCAAAAGCATTTTGGGGATAAGGTTCGGTTTTTTTTTGAAATCATTATCAATAAAGTTCTATTTCTTTATTCCTACAACTTCATGCAGTAAGAAATTTCCTGTTTTTCCCCTAATTTTTATGGAAGTACTACGATCTATCATTATCCTTATGGGACATAATTTATACACATCATCCGAAATCAGAAAATTTGAGCCGATTTTTTTGTTCGCTGATTCAATCCTACTGGCAAAATTGACTGCATCACCTATTACAGTTGTTTGTCTATTATTTGATGAACCTACTGTACCTGCAACCACCAAACCATAATGAAGACCAATTCCAATTTCATACGATTTGTTCCATAAAAGTTTTAGATATGGTTTCATTTCTGTCTCTACAGCCTTAATAATCTCCAATGAAGCTCGAACCGCTTTAATAACTTCTTTTTGGGGATTATTCATTTCAAACAATGCTATCAAGCCATCTCCCATATAGTTATCTACATATCCACCATATTTTGTAATAATTTTATCAAGTATATAAAAATGTCTGTTCAGAATATGAATTACATCATAAAGTAAAAGGTCTTCAGAAAATGAAGTAAATCCCCTTATATCTATAAATAGTATCAAAAGGTGTTTTTCCATACCTGTGATATTCTTTTTTTCTGTTTATAATGGATTTTGGGGTTATTATCGGAAACCGCTTCTTGAAGCAGAAAC
>JAIORE010000233.1 GCA_021108315.1 Candidatus Cloacimonadota bacterium | reverse complement strand
AAAAACAACATCGAATAAAAAAGCCAGCTGATAACAAATTACGAACTCTACATAAATACAATCTTCTTAAGATTCTGCTTGGTAGATAATGGACGGTGCTGCCAAGTTCTTCTTGCTATTCTTTCAATCTGAACTTGGAGCACGATGTTACGTGAATTTAATTATTAAAAACTAAGCGATTAAAAAAAACTAGTTTAGCTTCGCTCGAACCCACGAATAATTCTTTTATGAAAAAATTACGAGGATAAATTAAAGCAAATTAATTATTTTAAGCATTTAATAATATTCTTCTGAGTTAAAAAGAATACTGTTTCTTTTAAGACAACCTTAATTTTACTTTAGAAATTTTTATAATCGTTTTATTTAATTTTATCTTAAATTTCATCGAATTTAATTTAAAAAAATTTCAATTCCCAGCAGTAATATAATAAAATTTTTTTTCAGAAGCTGGGATAGTTTCGCTCCAACTTGTTTCTGTTATTCCAGAAATTTCTAGAAACCAGTTTTCAAAATCAATATATGGGTCAGACAAAGAATAAACATTATATGTATAGCCAACTACAGTATCCCAACTAATTATGATATTACTATCTGAAATAATAATTTGAATATTAGATGGTGTTTTAACTGGCCAAGTTGTGTTATTTGTAACATAAACCATTATAGAACTACAAGCTTCAATTGCAAAATCATTAATCCACGTTCCATTTGGTAACTTTTCAGATAATATCCATTCTTGATTCCAAGTTCTCCATTGTTTTACTTTTGTACAAACACCTATTTCATCACCTAAATCACTTGCATACATAAAATTTCTATTAAAAGGTATTGTTACAAAATTCCAATTTTCTTGTAAGTTGAATGACGTTGGAGTTAGTAAATACCCATAACTGTAAATGCTAAAAGAAGAAATGGCATTAATTCGATATGAATAATAATCCTCCAAAAAAAAATCATTAAACCAAGTATTACCATCATAAGTAGCGTTTATCCATTCTTGATTTTCTGAATCCCATTTTGATATTATATCACAATATAAAATATCATTACCAAGATCACTAGCATATATATAATCAGTTCCAAATGGAAAAGCAATTGTATTCCAATCTGTTCCATTTGTTGTAGTGCAATAATAACTTGATATTCCAACTTTCTCACTTCTCAAAGATTCATAATAAATTCCTGGATAAGGTTCTCCGAATGCGGCTCTGACATAATAGAATTTATTACCCGGACAACAAATTGGAGCTGTCCAACTTGTTAAATAGAATGTTCCTGTACAATCTAGTACAAATCCACTATCAAAATACATTGATGAATATATTGTGTAAAAATCTGCTCCAATAACTGGATCCCATTCTATAGAGAGATAATCGTTTTCTTCACTGATTATAACATTTTCCGGATGTACAATTTGTGCGTTAATTGAAATAATAATAAATGATAATAATATCATCGTTGTAATTTGTTTTTTCACATTATCCTCCTGCAAATTTTATTCTTTAGTTCTATTTTGAAACTTTCATTAAGGAATATTACGAATAATTCAATTTACAAAAAATGATAAGAAGACAAAATAAAGCAAGATTTTTTTATTTTTAGCATTTTAAAAATTCTTCCAAGTTAAAAACGACATCGGTTTTTTTTTAAACAACTTAAGTTTTGTGAAGAAATGCTCCACAATGTGATTTAGTTTCCGATTAATCTTGCTTTTGGAACCAAGAAATTGAAAAAAACAGAAAATCCATTATTGAGCTGGTTAAATCTTTTCTTTTTTTGCTGAACTTTTAGGACATTTCATTAGTAATTAATTTAACCGGAATTTGTTTAGTTAGTCTTTTTTCTGTTTTTTTGCTTTTGGAACAGAAATTGTTAAAAATTGCGTTTGCTTTCATATTTCTTTTTTGATATTCCCTATTATTTCTTTTAGTAAACCTTCCTTATTAGATTTTAGCAGCGTTACAATTAATTTTTAAAACACTGATAATAAAAACATTCTCATTAGCTTTACTTCACAGTTTCTTTCAATTTTAAAACGCAATTTTGATGGAAATAATTAATCTTTTGATTTTAGATTTATGCGTTAGATTTAAGAATTTGAAAAAACAAGAATTTTGTGATTTAGTTTTTTATGCATTTTCTTTGAATACCTCCAAACATTATTTTTGATAATACTTTTTACGATTTTGGGAGGGTTGTAATTAGACTTTCATTACTGTTTAAGTCATTTGAACTAATTACCTGTTAATTCTTTGCCCTCTTCGTTAGATTATACAATATTATGAAAAATGCAGAAATTATACATTTAGATTTTTCCCGCTAGCTCTTGTATTGAAACCCAGTTTTAGTTATTATGAATATTGTTATTATTTTAGGAAATTTCTGCTTTTTTTGCTTTTGATTTTTTCTGACCTTTCTTAAATTTTGCTTTTTATTTGCATTTTGATATTTAGCTTGATTTAGCCAAAAGATGAATTATTTCTATTCTTTTCTTTTTCATTTTTGAACAATTTCTGTATCCTCAATTTCGGAAATTTTGTTTCGTTTCCTTTTCTTTAAGCTCGGTCTTCAATTTCACGTAATGGATAGAGTGTGCGGTGCTCTTTCACATTTTCTTTCATCATAGCACTGACACTTTTGTTATAGCCAAATACAAATTTTTGAATCATTTCAGTATTTTTGTAATTCTATCAATTACTTTTTGTATCGATTTTTTTTAGTTATTTCCATTTTGAACCAGATATCAAGTAAAAACTCCTCATCGTTATCTTCACTAACAAGGTAAATAACATTATCGTGAACACAATCCTATTAGCTTACTGCTTATGAATTTACATTAGTTTCCCCAGATTTGCTCACATATTTTCGCTATTTTAATCATATTCGAAATATCGCTTTCAGCATTATCTACATCATAATTGTTGTTTATGTTTATGTTTTTGGATATTGTATAATCAAGTTTTGTCATTTGGAAGATTTTGAATGGTTCTAGGTTTGCAATACATTCTTTGAATTCAGGCTTTATGGTTTTTTGGGCAATTTCAGTTTGTGTGAATTCAATGACATATTTATCATCAAATTCCAGATCACCGATTTTGATCTCGGAATGCAAATGTACTTTGTCCAATAATTTTGTTGCAAAATTCTCATGATAAATTTTGAGCAAATGTGGTGGTTTATGATATACTTTTATTATCAATTCAGGACTATCTTGAAGATCAAAACGAATTTGCTCTCCCTGAAAATCCAATAATAATCTTGGAATGCTGACATCGAAGTTGATATTGCTTTTCCCGAAAATAACTTTTTGATCAAACTCTCCGCCAAGCTTGTTTTGTAAGAATTTCAAAAATTCAATTGTTTTCATTTTTTTTACTCCTTTGAAAAAGTATATAATTATTCTCAAATCTTAGGTTCATAACTATCTGTTTTCTAAGAAAAATTGAGTAATTTATTCTTTTTTCACTTAAATACTATAAAATTAAAAAAAGTTATATTAGAAAAAGACTCTCATTTACGAAAATCAAGTAATTTATAAGTGAGAATCATATTGTGATCGCTTACAAAAGAGTATCCATGTGAGCTATCCATAAGCTTCTTAACACTAATTCTTTTTCTTTTATTGAAATCATTAAAAATTAATTCATCAGTTCTCTCATTATAACCAACTACCAGAACAAAGTGATCTAAAAACCATTGTGGATTTTGTGTAGGATATGATTTTACTCCGATAATCATCGGATATCCTTCTTTAACGTTTTTAACAACCTTGTTATAAATATAATCTTTGTATCGCTGAGATGTTGTTAATGAATCACTACTATCGACAGATTGATAGTGCTTTGTAAATCCTATATTAAATTTCTTGATAAATTGCATTAACTCCCCAGAATGAATTCCTCTACCAGATTCCGTACCAGAAAGATTTATTTCTAGCTGAGTTTTACTCCTGTCCAAAGAATTCATAATTGTCCAAAGGCAGTTTTCTGCGCAACTTCCGTCTTTGATTGCCAAATAATAAGAAGGAGGGAACAGGTTCGGAATAATCTTATCACCTTTCTTTGGTTTACAACCATGATCGTAATTTTCCTTCTGACTGCTTGAAAACAGTTCTATAGCTTTATCAATATCTTTGTTCAGACTATCTGTATTGGCGTAAACATTTCCCAGAGCATATTCTGCAAAAGAGTTTTTTGCTGATTCTTTTTGTAGAAAATCTCTAATTCTCTCAAAAACTTCACCTGAGCAGGCATTATCCTTAAGAAGTCCATTAAAATACATTTCCGCTTGATCATATCCCTGCAACATTGATTTCATATTCCATTCCAGAGCTTTTCCCAAATCCTTTTCTACACCAAATCCATTTAAATATGCGTGTCCAATACAGAATTGAATTATAGCATCTTCTTTTACTGCTTCTTCTTTTAGTTTAGTAATTGATTCCCGAAAATGTTCTTGAGTGTCTAGTGAATCTTTGGCCCAGATTTTTTTGTATGCATTCATTACATCAAGTTGATACATTCCAACCGTATTTCCAGCTTCAGCTGATTGTTTCGATAAAGCGTACGCCTTTTTGTAATCCTGTACTACATCAAAACTATTTAAATACATCATCCCTAATAAACCCTGATAATAGGCATCTCCTGCATTTGCTTTTGATTCAATTACTTCAAAATCTTCTGCTACATAATCAGCAAAAACCAAACTACTGATATGTAATATCACAATTACTAAAATGCTAATTCTTGTTCTAATATTCATGTTCATAAATCCTCCAATATTTTCGCTTGGCTATAATGGACAGTGCTGCCAAGTTCTCCCTGCTTTTCTTTCAATCTGAACTTGGAGCACAATGTTACCCGATTCAATTATTTTTCAAGAACGTTACGATTAAAAGAACAAAAAGATTAAAGCCGCCTTCCGATTAACTAAAACTTACCATCGAAAAATCATTTAATCAAGCCTACAGACAGGATACAAGCGAAAGCGGACTTGATACCAAAATTTTGAATTTGCATATTTTTTATCAAGGAAAAAGTTTATTTTAGTATGAAAAGTTTTTTTCTCTTCTT
>JAIORE010000227.1 GCA_021108315.1 Candidatus Cloacimonadota bacterium | reverse complement strand
AGTGGCACGCCGAACGTTAGCCAACATGGAGTGGAGCGACATGTTGGCTAATGGATGGGCACTGCCAAGTTCTCTCTGCTCTTCTTCCAAATTGAACTTGGAGTGCTGTGTTAGTAGCATCTTTTTATTTCAAAAATAAACATTTTTTCACTTCTTCAGTTTTACCATTAACATTTAATTTATAATAGTAAACTCCTGAACTTACAGGTTTCCCAAATTCATCATCACCATTCCAGATGAGTAAATGTAAGCCTTGAGCAAATTGATTGTTAGCGAGTGTTTTAATTTTTTGACCTTTGACGTTAAAAATAGAAAGTTCAATTTTTGAATCATTTTCGATTGAGAATTTAATTGTTGTAGTTGGATTGAACGGATTTGGGTAGTTCTGGGAAAGCTCTCCCTTAATGGCAGAAAGTATTTCATCAGGTGAATAAGTTGGTTCAATATGAACTTTTTGCGCAAATATTGAAGGTATTGATCCGGCATATTCATCAATATTATAAATCCGTGCATCCAGTCAGCCTACATATATATCATCAATTCCATCGGTTACAATTTGCGGCTCATACTGCTCCCAAGACACATCACACAAAACTTCGCCTGAAGCATTCCAGAGTAAATCACCATTCAAGCCTAATAATTGAGCATAAATATCATTATAGTTGTTATCAATATTTCCTTCCCAGACTACTATCAAACGATCACTGACTTTTGCAATATCAGGATTGGTTCCTTCTCCAATCAATACTCCACCTTCCATCCAGATCTCTTGACCATTTTCATTGAATTTCTGAGCATAGATCTCATAATCAACTCCAGAACGAAAATCTTCCCAAACCAGATAAATATATTCATCATAAATGACTTTTACATTATTTTGGTCTAAAGGTTGAACAACCAGAGGTAATCCATCCTGCTGCCACAAAACATTACCTTCTTCAGTGATGATTTGACCATATATATCATCTTCCAAATTATCCAGCCAGATAATAAGATAACCTTGAGGAATTTGAATTCCCTTTGGTTGGTTCTGATTTCCTACAGCTTCACTGATTGGAGTACCATTTTCATCCCAATCGATAGATGTAATACCGTTTTCATCTACTTGTTTAGCATAAATATTGTAATCCGGAAAATCCTCATTTGTCCATATATAACACCGTCCTAATATCTCATTAATGACATTGTCACCTTCTCTATCTGTGATTAAAACACCTGTTTCGTCCCACAACAAATTTCCATTTTCATCAATTTTCTGAGCGTATATATTGTATTCGGGATTTGTAAAATCACCATTATATTCTGTCCATCCGGTATAAGAAAAACCATCCTGAATTGAGATCTGAACAAAGATTTGAACATTGTCCGAATTTGTTACAAACACACCATTTTCATTCCAAAGCAGATTTCCATAACTATCAAATGATTGAGCAACAGCTCTGAATTCAAAATTCTTTGTGATAATATAAAAATTGTTGTTTTGATTATCAACATCGTATCCTCCAATGTGGTGTGAGTTCGTTACAAAAATCCCATTTTTTTCAAAAACAGGAGTACCATTAACATTTAATGACTGGACAGATATTTGTTTATGATATCCACTATTTTGCCAAATAAAAAACGGATTGTTTTCATGTGGAATAATATTCAAATTTGATACTTCCCAGGCAGCTCCTGAGTGAATAACAAGTCCGTCGTCCAGAAATTGGAAATTACCCAGTTCATCAACAATCTGAGCATAAAGAAAATTTGTACTCGATTCTTCATCCAACCAACCAATAAATACTTTGTCATCCGAAGTTAACCTGATTGCTGAATTATTTATATAGTTTATTGGATTACAGATAAATAAACCACTGTTAAATGCTAATACTCCCGACTCATTTATATGCTGAAGGAAATAACCTTCCAAGCCAACGTACCATTCAATCCAGTAATCATCATTACTACCAGAAATTATTTCTATTTTATTACAGTAGTTATTATTATTGTAAATAATAATCGGCTCAAATAGCTGATATCCTGAAGTGTCGAGTTTCAAGGATTTTAGAAGGTTTTGATCATAATTACTTTCTTTCCAAGACATTGCCAGATTATTATCTGATGTGTACACTGCATCAATGTTAATCAGTTCAATATCTGTTGAATAGATATTCAGGTCTTCCGGGAAAAGAGTAGTTCCATTAATATCCACTTTCTGCATAAATATCGTGTTAGGATTAGCATTTCTGGAATCCTGCCAGAAGAAATAGAAGAATTCATTATTATCTGTAACAGAAGCAAAGCTATAACCACATACAGTATCTTCGCACAAAACAATTCCTTCATCACCCCAGAGAGGATTTCCACCTGAATCAAGCCGCTGGATACTCAGATCAGATGAATTCTGTATAGCATAAATGAAGCTGCCATTTCCATCCGGTAATACATTCCAAAAATCTGGATTTTGTGCTAAAATATCTCCTCCGACATTCCAATTATTATCGATAGTACCATCGGAAAATACATGCGATGCTCTCACTATTTCAGGTCCCACTCCAACATTAGGATGAACATTATTTTTCCACACGATAAAAGCACCACCAACAGTATCATTGATTATTCTGATACTAAATGGTAATATTTCATTACTGGTGAATAATAAAACTCCTTCATCCTGCCATAATTTGTTACCGGAAACATCAATTTTCTGTACTCTAACTTCCATATCAAAATTCCCGTAATGGCTGGTCCAGGCTACAATGATTTCATTATTTTGAGATGTAATGGCTTCTGCTTTGATCTGTGTGTCAGGATCATCATTAATTTCTATTCCGCTCTCTCCCCACAGAAACGTACCATTTTGTGTAATCTTTTGTGCAAAAATACCTCGGTCAACATTTCGGCTGTCCGACCATATTATCACTATGTTTCCATCATCGGCATCTAGAACCGTACCGGACCAATTGATATTTTCACCACAAAAAACAGGGACTCCATTATCTTCCCATTGGATCTGAGAAAATAGTAAAACTGGGAACAACACGAAAGTAAAAAAAATAATCATCCTCATATTCTTCTCCTACTAGTTGCTACTAATGGTTCGCAGCTGCCACGCCCTTCTTTTCGGGCGTGAAGCTGTTTGTTACCTACTGGCAACTATGATAAACAATCTATTTTGTTGAGGTAAATACTTTTGCAGCTATTTTATATTATTTCTTGTTTCGATTTTTTATAGTCTTTTTATGTTGAATATTTGCTTTATTCTTAGAAAAATCAGAAATCATTTTTTCCAATTCACCAAATCTAAAAGTTATATCGTTATCATTGAAATAATTCAAAGCTCGCATACTGCCACCATAAGCTGTCACAGTATAGAACATATGGTCAGTTTCTATAAATAAACCAACATTTTGATGAGTGTAAGTAGTATCACTTGAAGTTGCTAAAAAATAAAAATTCTCATCGGTTTCTGCATCAATTTGATTGTAATAAACAACATAACAAGTTGGTGTTCCCGGTAAACCGGAAATTGTTTCTGTTACAGAATCCCAAACCAATTTTACATTACGATTATTATTTTCCATGGTAATTTGTAAATTTTGAGGAGCTTTGAAACGATTTAAATTTGCCCGACACGGAAATGAATGTGTGCCTTCGTTATCTACCCAATCCATACCGGCGACTTTGTACCAGAAATAAGTTGTATCCAATCCGGTAAAAGCATAATCAATGTAAGTTGTAGTGGATGAATTTCCGATTAGACTGTATGTAGGTTCATCATTACTTCTGCGATAGACATTATAATAATACACGCTATCACTTATAGCATTAGAATCCCAATCAATCTGAATTTCGTCGGGAGTACTTGAAGTAAATACAACATTTTGGACTGCAAGCGGGGGATTATAATCTACTTTGACTGTAACTGGAATTTCAAGATTATCATCAGGGGCAATTGCATTTGAAGTTATTACTGCGTTTACGTTGCGATCATTTACCCCATCAAAATCTAAACAACTTCCAAAATCACCCAAAGTATCATCACCTTGTACAAAATATTTCAACTGTCCATTCCCGCTATTATTGATGTCAAAATATTCTGTTTGGGTATTACTGCTTGTATTAAGTTGAATCTCGATCTCGGTTGGATCTACACTAATATCCGGTTTTAATTGAACTACTCCCACTTCATTGGAATAATCACTTTCCAATTCATTTATTCCCACTGCTTTAATTCGATAATAATAATCTGTATTCGGTAAAGCTCTTACTACATCAATATAGGTGGTAATATCAGGACCTACTTCTGCAACTTCTGTGGTAGGATTTGAAGAGGTATCTCGGAAAATCTTGTAGTTTACCAATAATGGATTGGGAACTGCATCCCAATTCAAAGTAATATCGTCTACATTTTCGGTAGCAGTAAGATTTTGTGGTATATCAGGAGTTTCATCATTGTAAACAATGAATTCATCAATCTGCTGTATAAAGTTGGGAGCATTGATATTCAGAAAATAAAATGAATTTATTGAGCTTATTGAATTTGCGGAAGCATTCGTTACATATTGAATATTATCAATCCAGAATGAAAACGTATCATTATCAAGATCATAGCAAATCTTTACATCATACCATTGATCAAAGTTGATTTGTGTAATTGTTGTGGGAGATGTAAAAGAACTATTGTCATCATAAGTGATATTTCCCAACCAATCTACACGAATGAAGATTAATTCACTAACCGGATAAATACAAGCAGTCCAATCATTAGTGATAAGTTTCCACTCATATTCCACATATACTTTTCCGGTAGTTTGGGAAGTGAAATTATGGAAAGTATTGCCTGTAGAAGTAAGATCAATATTATACACACCATTGATAATTGAACTGTTGGTGAGATGAGGTGGTGTATTGAATTGCCAATCGTTTCCTACATCACCATTTGTCCTGTTAAAATTATCATAAAACATCACATCAGCATAAATTGCTGAAACCAATACTAATAGAATAACTAAGATTCCTTTTTTCATTTTTCCCTCCGTTTTTTTTATTTAGACATATTTTATGTCTTTTTTATTTTTTAAACTATATCTTGCTGTAGGTAACGGGCGGCGTGCCACGTCATCTCGCCATGAGCATTTGATTTCGGTATTTCCGTAATC
>JAIORE010000130.1 GCA_021108315.1 Candidatus Cloacimonadota bacterium | reverse complement strand
GCACGCCGAACGTTAGCCAACATGGAGTGGAGCGACATGTTGGCTAATGGATTGCAGCTGCTACGCTCTTTCACTTTCTCTTCTTGCTTGGCTGTAGAGCTGTTTGTTATGGGAATATTTCTATTTATAATCATACAATTTCTTAGAATATTTATCAAGTTAAACATTTATTTCCTCCCTGTCATTGCAATTTATTATTGGAAAGTTAAAATATTTCTGATATAAATTACTATCAAAAGTATGAATCGGAACAATATTTTTTGGTTTAATTGCAGTTACCATTTTTTGTAAAGCATAGATATCTGCGTGACCGCTTGTATGAATTTTATGAATTAAGAAATTTAGATTTTTCAGATATTCAATAAAGTCATTTGTATAATCTTTTTTAAGATAGCCTTCCCACATTGAATAAATTAGATTTCCACTCTGCAAATTATTTATGCCTTTCAAATCTATTTTCATTGATGGTCTTACAATCATTACAATTCTACCAGATTGATTGCTGATTTCATCTTTTGTGATTTTGTATTTTTTAAATTGAAACATTACTTTTTCGTTACCCTCTTCAGTAAGTTTTTTGCAAGAATAGTAAGAAAATATTACTCTAATATTATAAGAATCAGAAGGATATGGAACTTTTGAAAATTTTGAAAGTTCAGTAAGAATTTTAGCAATATATACATCAATAACTAATATCTTTTTTGCTTTCAGGCAGGCTTTGAATATTGAAACAAGCCTGTCGATATTTTGACCGGCAACATAAACAAGATTTATCTTTTGGGATTCGGAAAAAACTTTAATCAGTTCATTTTCAACTTCAATTTCTGTTTTATTTTTTATTTTATTTCGTCCAATTGTTGTTCCTTCTAAAATCAAATAATCAACATTTTGAGGAGCATTATTAAGAAATCTTTTGAAAACTTTTGACTTTCTTCCGTGATCTCGAAAATCCCCAGAATAAAAAATTGACTTTCCACTTGCTTCAATGAGAAAAGAATAAGAATCAAAAGCTGAATGATCATTCCAATACGGAATAATTCTAAAATCACCTATTTGGAATAATTTTTCTTTCTCAAAATATTCATAATTTTTTATCTGATAATTTGAAGATGTAAAGATGTTAGAAATCTCAATTATTTTATGAGTGGCTTCACCGAGAAATATTTTTACTTTCTCATTCACAAATTTGATAAAACCAAAATGATCCAGATGCGGATGAGAAATTAAAACTCCATCAATTAATCTGTCCTTTGAATCATAAATACCCTTGGTATCTGGAAGAATTTTCTGTTTCACCAATTCATTAACTTCAAGATTTTTGTATTTTTCGAAATTGAATTGCTCTCGTTTTTCATCAACTAATGGCATTCCCATATCAAGAAAAATTCTTGAGTTTGCAGTCCAGATTTCTACGCAAGAACCACCAATTTCTTTTGTTCCGCGATGGATCTTAAATTTCATAATTATTTATTTTCAATTTTAAGATTTACATTCCCTTCTGATGCTCTTGATTTCAATAACTGTAAATTGTCATTAGTTGGAATTCTTGAAAAAGAACAAATGTAAATATCTTCATCTTTATATCTTTTAGGATCATTGTTTTTGAAGTAACTTCTTTCAATTAAGATTACTTTTTGTATTCCTTCAGTGAATTTAAAATCATTCCAATGGTATTTTTCTTGAATTTCTTTTTCAATGTATTTTAATGAGTTCTGTAATAAATTTTCGTATTTATCAATTTGTTCAATAATCTCTTCAATCTTTTCATTGGTATTCGCTTTTTTTAGTTCAATAATGTATGGTTTATGCTCTTTGTCATACCCAAATAAATCTATTGCTTCTCCTCTTTTTTTTTCATTAACCAACGGCATTTCATAACCAATTATTCTGATATTAATGTTACTACCTCTTCTTGGTCGTTCTAATGTTAATGAACCTATAAGATATAGATCATTACGCAGTTTTGCTTCGCTATCAGATTTAATCGGGTTTAATTTCCCGTGAAATGTTCCAATTTTAAAATTTGCTTTTCTTGTATCCATTGTTTTTCTCCTCATTGTTACTAAAAATTCTGGTTGATAATTATAAAAATACCAATCAACATTTTCGTTTTCAATTTCGACAAATAATATTTGCTTTTTATATTTTTCTACTTCTTCTCTAATTAATTCATCAAAGAAAACTTCTCCTTTCTTACCAATTACAATCAACAAATCTTCTTTTCTCTTTATTCTTGTTTTTCCGCCCGAATAACTGTTTGCTACTGTGGACTCTGGAAATAAACGTGGAATTATTGCTATCTTTTGACTTCTTTTATTTCCAGATAATTTTAAAAGAATTTTTGAAATTTTACTAATACTTGGTTGGTAATTGATATTTAAGCATCTTCCTTTATAAAATGGTTCATCATCAATTCCAAATGTAAAAGGTATGATTGTATATTTAATTGCTGCACTGAGTTGCATTTGAAGAATTGGCTTCAAAATTGCTTTTATTAATTCAGAATAAGATGATAATCCTTTTTGAATATAAAAAAGAACATTATTATAAGCTCTTGAATCAATATCATAGTCTGTAAAATCACCAAACCTTCTTCCTGAATTTTCATTTGAAGTAACAATTGGGGCTTTTTTTAGAATTTTCAGTTTAATCTTTGAAGGCATTTTATGAATAGAAGTCATATTTTTTCCTTCTTAGAAAATATGTTCAACCGGATTTGCTTCATAATCCGTAATGATACTTTCCCAAGCTTTTTGGAAATATTCTTTTTCTTCATCTGTTGGCTTACTTTTCCATTCTACAGTTAAAGAACCTTTAGAATCAAAAATCTTGTTTATCTTTTTATAGAAATTTTCGTTGTTGTCATTATCTGCTAAAGCTTGAGCATAACCGATTAATCTGTGAATCCTGTTAATTCGCCAATATTGATCATCATTTGCTCTCTCTGCATCAATTTTTATTTCAAACGGGTACATACTCATTTTATCCTCACGAATTCAAAACTATTCAATAAAATTATTTTTATAAATCTCTACAAACTTATCCAATTTAGAAATTATCTCATCTGAATCAAATTCATTTGTCAGAATAAGTTCTGTTGGTTCAATCATCAATTTACCGTTTTCGTCCAAGCCAAATGATTTTTTATAAAGTTCAAATTTTTCTTTATCTTCATAATCTGTTAATGCAAACAGTTTTTCTTTTTCCAATTCTCTAAACGTTGCCAAAGTATCAGTTCCCATAAAATCCAAATCAGCAATTACTATGAATGAATTTATCATAAAAACATCAGTTGTATTTGGTTCAGAGCAGATAAAATTTTTACTATTTTTTTTACACCAATTTTTAATGCAATTTTTTAGTTTAAGATCATATGAAGCAAAGTTTAGCGTTTGACATAACCTGTATGACTTATTGAATTCCATAACATCATTTTTTTTATATCTTGTTCCTTTGGAAAAAAGATCGGTGCTTATTACTCTGACATTTTTCATAAATACACTATAATTATGATAATACATAACTTGCTTTACCATATGCCCAATCATCTGTTTAAATCGTAAATAATCTGAATTGTTAAGAGCACATAATTCTTTGTTGAATTTGATTTTTAAGTCTTCAGCAATGCCTTCTACTGCTGGTCGCTTGAGACGTGATGCAGTTTCCATTCTTATAAAGGTTTTATCTTTATTTAGAAATTCCCATAATTTATTACCAAATTCACTTTTAGCAAGTTTAGCAAATTTCCAAGCATTATATTCCATTTTCACTCCGTAAAATTTAACTATAAATCAACGTCAATATTCTCTTATAGAACTAAAAGATGTGAATTCTGGCTTAAAAAATAAGCAAACTGTACCGATTGGTCCGAGTTTATTTTTTTTAACAAGTATTTCTGCACGATGAGGAGTTTCTGTCTTTTCGTTATATACTACTTCCCGGTAAACAAACATTACAATATCTGCATCTTGCTCTATTGCTCCCGAGCCACTCAGGTCTGAAAGTATTGGTCGTTTGTCAGTTCGAGATTCAAGGCTACGATTCAGCTGAGAAAGAACAATAATTGGTAATTCTGATTCTTTTGCTAATGCTTTTAAATTACGAGAAATTTCAGAAATTTCCTCCTGACGAGTTTTATATCTTCTGTTAGAATTCATTAGTTGTAAATAGTCTATTATTACCATATCAAGTCCACCAATTTCTGCTTTTAATTGATGTATTTTTTCTCGAATTTCAGAAACTGTAGCAACTCTGTTATCATCAAAATATATCTCTTTTTCTGACAGGATTTCGGCAACTTTTGTGATTCTTTCCTTTTTTTTATCAGTCAATCTAATGCCATTTTCCATATCTTTTAAACTTACTTCCGAAGCACTACTTAGCATTTTCATTAATAATTCATCAATCTTCATATCAATTGTAAATATTGCTATTTTTTTGTCGTGATATAATGCACTATTTAAAGCCATATTCAATGCGAGAGAGGTTTTTCCCATAGCTGGTCTTGAAGCTAAAACAATGAATTGTCCTTTTCGAAATCCACCAGATATTCTATCCAAAGATTTAAAACCTGTACTTATTCCAACAATAGAAGTTTCTTCTTTTTCTGTTTCTACAATTTGTTGAAGTGTATCAGGTATTATTGAACTGATTCTTACTAGGCTAGTTTTGTGATATTTTTCTGCGGTTTTATAGATTTCTTGCTCTCTATAATTATTAAAATCCATAAGTAACTCCTTCACTATTCTATAACAGTGCCATTTGTTACTCTATAGAATTTTTGTCAATCTTTTCCTCGCTGAAATAAATGTTCGACTAAATTTTCAAATACTTTCTATAGATTTCCCATAATGGATGGCAGCTACCACGCTCTTCTTGCTTTTCTTCTTGCTTGGCTGTGGAGCTGTGTGTTACGTGCATTTAATTATTCACCAACAAAGTAATTACGACCAACGTTGCGATTAAAACAACGTCGAGTTTAATTAATTCAGAACCACCGAATAATTCAATCACAAAAAAAGAAACTCCCCAAAATTTAAGCAAGATTAAATTGAGGTTTGCTTTATAAATATTTTTCAATTTTAAAAACGACAGCTGTTTCTTTTTTAAAAACTGAACGTTTTCTTTTAATCAATGACCTCCAGTCGAACTGGAGGTTTGAAATATGTGAACCGCTGAAAGCG
>JAIORE010000430.1 GCA_021108315.1 Candidatus Cloacimonadota bacterium | reverse complement strand
TTTAAATCTATATTTATAATAAAATAGTATTAAAATGAAAATTTACAAGTATCAACTCATCTGCGAACATCTATAACTGTTCCGTAAAATTTCTTCTCTTCTGCTGATGCTCCCGGTTTCCCTTTTTTACTTAATTTGTATGGTACTGCCATAACTCCTCCTTTTTCCTGTTTTTATATTGTTAATAAACAACGTTATGAAAAATTAGATAAAGCGAATAGGAGTCAAGCAAAATTTGATTGATATAAAAAAGAGACGTTGTATTGCAACGCCTCTTACTCTCGAATCCACTAACAATATTAATGTAAATCGTGAAATTGTTTATGGTGATGAGTTGGTTTTAACTCAAAATCTTATACTTAAATCACTTCATCAATATCATTCGCTTAATCTTTTCATAACTTTCTGTTTGTAACTTATAGAAATATATTCCAGATGAAACTGCTTTATTTTTATCATCTTTTCCATCCCAAACCACACTATTAATTCCTAATTCGCAATTCGTAATTCGTAATTCTCTTATCTTTTGTCCTTTGAGATTGTAGATATTGATTTTCGTGTCTTTCGTGCTTTTCGTGGCTAAAAAGGAAATCGTTGTTTCGGGATTAAACGGATTAGGATAATTATACAAAGAGTTCACGGTGGGATTAACACTGTTATCATCAATAGAAACTTCATATTCCACATAAACTTCGTTGGAAGGTTCACTTTCATTATCTTGAGAGTAAACAGCTTTGACATAATATCCATAAGTCAATGAAATAGGGGGATCTACGAAATCTACGTACTCATCATATGAGGTTGTATCAAGCAAAGCAAAAGGACTTGTATTTATCTTACGGTAAATTTTAAAGTATTGAAATGTACGAGAATCAGGATGATCCCAGTTTAGAAATACTTCATGATCAATCAGTTCGGCAGCTAAATCTGTGGGTGCTATAATCTGTAATAAAGAAAAATTTACGGTTGTGAATTGATATGCTTCCACAAATACATTTTCAACTACACTGGTTTCATAGCCCGGATAAGCTGCTGTCACATCATACATACCAATGGGAACTTCAAGAACGAAATCTGTAGTTCCGCTCATATCAGGAAGAATTTCTATAGAATAGCTTGCAGTTGGTGTGGAAGCAGTAATGACTATATTTAATGTATCGCTTTCCGCACCGGTCAAAGATACTTCTCCCATAATGAATCCATTAGGTTGAAGGATCGGTTCTATATCATAAATTGCTCCTTCTACTACCGTGAGTCCATAAGGAGTTTCATCAGGAAGCAGATACCAACCATTATATGAACCTCCCCAGCCCATATTCAAATGAAAATATTCATCAGTATTATAGCCATCAATTACAAAGTTATGACCAGCATCTTCGCTAACTGTGATTGAAGCAAAATGAACAGGAAATGCATCAATTATATTTTGGGATATTTGCTGATAAAAATTATCATCACTATCATCAGTAAGAACTACATCTTCAAAATTAAATTTCTGATAGGCTTGATAGGCTTGACCAACTCCGAAAGTGCCTGAAACAGTGGAACTATAAACTTGTTGAGCTGCAACTCCACAGGCAAATGTGATCGCTCCTTTATCAATATTTGTGAGAGGAATATTGTATAAATAATGATGTGACAATGTATCAAGGTAAGTATTCAATTCCATAAAAGGAGGAAAATCATATTCCAGATAATCGTCATCAATCCAATAGTAATTTCCAGCAAAATTATGATAATAATCATCTTCATCATCATCAAAAACTACTTGATTTACAGTTCGATGATAATTGAGAATCTGTGCCATTGCAATCGAAGGACAGCCGGCAACACTTCTACTACCGGTATTAAGATCCATTGGACAAAGTGAATTGTATGGTGCATTCTGAGACCAGTTTTCCCAAAGCCAGCCACCTGTAGGAGTTGTTCCAGTGGGGGGCCATTGCTCAAAGCGATCTTTGGAACGAGTGTTGTTCATCAGCTCTTCCCATGCTTGGTTTCTTTCTGTTAACATACTTTTAGGAAGATTTGGAATGTTTTTTAGACGTAAGCTCACATCATTTTTTACAAAGTTTTCTAAGATATTTCCACTGCTTTCTTCATAAAAATTGCTGGTAAATGAATAGGCGATCACTGGCGGAAGGTTAGTATCTGCGGAAACAACTATATAGCCCTGCGGAATTAAAGTATAAATATAGGAAAGTATATTTCCCTTCTCATCTTTGATGGTATTGCGATCATTTGCAACTGAATAATTGATTTCACTGAGTTGTTTCAGCTTATTTTGGGCGATTTTAAGACTTTGTTCGGAATCAACCACTACCGAAAACAAAAGGCTATTTAACAAGAAAACCATAACTAATAATAACATTTTAACACTTTTCATTTGAAAACTCCTAATTTCTATTTTTTGTTAATAAAGTATTACTGCAATTTTAATGCCAAGATATTGATAATTTTTTGGGGGAAGTGCATGAACCATGTTAATGCTAAGCGACAAAGTTGCTTTCAAAAGAACTGAGCTGTTCCAACTCAAAATTATTTCTCGTTCCAATGCTCTGCGTTGGAATGCAAATGATTACGCTCTGCGTCTCGCCGGATCATTTTTTTGTTCGTCTTGTTAGTTTTGCCTGCTCTGTTGAATCTTTTTTTATTCAACTGGAGTTCGTTGCTAATTATCTTTAGGCTTCATACAACCGGATAACATTCTTGATCGTAGAGCTCCAAGAATATTTACTATTCGCATATTCAAAAGCATATTTCCCTTTAGTTTTCTTTGAATTATGCGTTAGTTCATCAATTATTGCCTTAGCAAGAGCAATATGATCTTCCATCTTCACAAGTTGCCCCACCTTTTCATTGATGAAATCTGGGAGTCCACCGGCGTTGGATGCCACTACAGAAGTTCCGCAAGCTAAGGCTTCGATAGCAACTAATCCAAAAGGTTCAATTCGGGAAGGTACTGTGGATAGTTCGGCAAGATTATATAAATCGGCAACTTCATCCTGTGTTTGATGCCCCAGAAAATATACATTTGTTAATTTCAAAGAAGCAGTCAATTCTTCCATTTCGGAACGCAATTGACCATCACCAGCTAAAATGAAGCACACATCAGGGAATCTATCGGTAACTACATAAGCTGCTTTTATTAAAAGATCAATTCCTTTGAAATCTGTGAACTTTCCCACAAAGCTAATAATCTTTTTATATTTAGGGTCAATGCTATGTTTGTTATAAAACCGTTCTCTATCTATATCTTTGATGTGAAAAATATCTTGATCAAAACCATTTGGATTCAATACAAGTTTACTATGATTGGGATTTACCAGTTTAATTGTTTTTTGGTGAACTTGGTTGGAAATTGTGATAATATACTTCGCTTTTTCTGCTGCTTCAAAGACAAATTTATGGTAACGTTCGTCCTTTTCAAATCCCATCAGATCTGTTCCGTGTACCGTAATCACAAATGGAATTCCGGTTTTTGCTGCAACATACGGTGTAATCCAAAGATGTTGAGCATGAATAAGATCGGGTTGGAAATCTTGGCAAATCTCGTCAGTTGTTCTCTGAAAAGTAGCAATATATTCTTCTATTTCGTGGTCTGAAAGATCATAATATGTTTTTAAGCTTCGTGGATGAGTAGTAAAGCAAGGAAAATTAAAAGGAAGATCAGCATCTTTATTAATAGATTTATCACACATAATAGTTCGACGGCGAAAGGAATAATTATTTGTATCTAACACATTATCAATATCAATTACAAAAACTTCATGATTCAATTTAATGAGTTCGGAAGCAATATTCAAAGTGTAGATTCCGCTCCCTGAACCCTGTAAAGGAAAGTGATTAATTAAAAGTATTCTCATTATATTACTCCTCTATCATATCGGAAACATCTGTGTCCATCTCTTTATTATCAGAATATTTTTAAGTTGTCTGGATAAGTCTTTCACTTAATTTTCGGGAAATCATCCATAATATTTTTGTAGATAGTTCATTATTTTGAAATAATATCTCCTTAAGTCTATCGTTTTTTATGACTAAAAGTTCTATTGGAGTAGTAGCCTGAATTGAAACAGAATGCGGTTCATCGAAAAATATTGATGTTTCATTGAAATGATCTCCCTGATGTAGTTCGCTAACAATAATTTCATCTCCGGTAATAGAGTGTATTTTTTTAACTTTTAGATTACCTTGTAAAATGATATAAATACATTTGTTTTGCTCACCGCATTTGAAAACATATTCATCTTTTTCCATATGAATTATTTCAGAAATAAAAAACAATTGCCGAATCTCTTTTCGAGTGAATTCTCTAAATAATACAACTTTTTCAAAATGAACATTCTTATCAATTCCTGATTCTCTTAAAAATTTGTTCTTCTCTTCCAAGTATTTATCATGTTTTATTATCAATCCCGATTTTATAATATCTTTCAAAGTATTTCCCATATCTTTGGTGTGTTCCAACACTTTTCTCCAATTATTTTGAAAATCAAGATATTTTTGATATGTATCCGTGTGCGGAATTGCATCATAGCGAGCTAAATAGATATTTTGTACGGTCTCTTTGCAAGCTTCGATCTCATTATTTGCCAGATAATCAAGTGCAAGTATGATGTTTGTTTTAAATATTTTATCTCCGAGATCGGGTTTCATGAATTGTCCGGGATATGGATCAAAATCTTCCGGGTTTATATAATGCAAATTTATCTTCTCAACTTGATTATCAAATTTTGATTTCCCATATAAAAAACGATAAATATCTTCTCGAAATCGTTTCCAAACCGGATGAGATTTTGGTGGTGGTAAATGCTTAATAGACAAAGTATTATCAAGATAAAAATTAAATCCAAAAATACGTGAATTCATAACATAATCCGTATCTTCTCCTCGTGTAATTTCAGGATCAAATGGAACAATTCTCATCAAATTTCGGTGAATTACCATTGCTCCACCAAAGGCAAAAGGAGTTTTTTTTAATCTAGGTTCTTTACCGATAATATTATCAAAAGCTTCTCTTTTTCTTCCAAAACGGTCCCAATATGTCATCCAAGGGATGATATTCACTTTGTCGTAATATTCATTATCCTCATTTAGATAATAACCAGCAATACCATCAACTGTATTTCCGTAAAATTTTCGGGTGTGTCATTAATTTGATGTATCTGGATAAGTTCTAAATGCCGTACCTATCTA
>JAIORE010000124.1 GCA_021108315.1 Candidatus Cloacimonadota bacterium | reverse complement strand
TGGTGGAATACATCTTTTCAAATCAAAATGTTCACTTTTTATTCCCATAAAAACCAAATTCTATAAATTGCAATGAGCTAATTTGAACAGTCACACATTATTTTATCCATTCACCACCCAAAGCACTATGAAGTTGAACACGAGCTGCAATTAAAGCTTTATCAGCAGAATTACTTGCAGACAGCATTGAGAGCATATTTCTTTCAGAATCCAGTAATTGAGAGTAATTGATAACTCCGAACTTATATTTTTGGTCAGAAATCTTAAAAACACTCTTTGCAGAAATCATATTTCCCTCAGCAGCTTTCTGATTGATTTTTGCAAATTCCAGATTTTTTAAAGCATCTTCCACATCTTGGAAAGCATTTAGAACGGTTTTTTTGTAATTTAAAACAGCTTGTTCATATTGAACTTTTTTTAGTTTGTAAGAAGCTACTTTTGAACCACCGGCAAATATAACTTCGGTGGCTTCTCCGGCAATAGTTTTGGTCAAACTCAATTCGTTAAATAAATCATCGAAAGATAATGAAGCAAAATTTGCAGCAGCTGTTATGGAAATACTTGGGAAAAAAGCTGCAAAAGCTGCTCCGACCTGTTGTCTTGCTGCTTCCAAATTATGTGCAGAACTCACAATATCGCTTCTTGTTTTTAAGAGAGTGGATGGAATATGTACAGGAATTTTGATCATTTCAGGTAGAAAATTATTTTCAATTGAACCGGTTTTTTCAAAGTTTTCGGGATATTCACCCATCAAAATTGAAAGTTGATTATTTTTCATATCAAGAAGCTGTTTGTCTCTTTCCAATTTGGAGATAAAATTATTATGAGCCTGTTTACTCATTTCCAAAGACGTTTTGGGAACAATTCCCATTTTATATTTTTTTTGCGAAATTTCATAATTATATTTTGCGGAAGCTAAATTTTTTTTAGAAATTTCCACTTCTCTAAGTTGAGCTTCAATATCATAATGCAAAATTATTGCTTGCGAAATAATCCCAATATAAACCGTTCGCAAATCAGCTTTGGAAGCTTTAAATGTTTCAACTGCCGATTTATGATTACTTCGCAATTTTCCCCAGATATCCAATTCAAAGCGTAAACCCGTTCGCAGTGAATACATCTCAGTTTCCTGAATTGATTGGCTTGTTTCCATTCCAGATTGAGAAAACTCCATCTCTGTAACAGGTCCTTCGGATTTTGAGTAATTTCCGGTTGTTGAAATTGCCGGAAGTCTGCTTCCCCGCACAATTTTGAATTGAGATTCCATAGATTCGACACGTAAAACAGCAAGCTTTAGGTCAAGATTGTTTTCAATGACTTTATCAACTGTTTTGTTCAAAGCATCATCATTGAAATTTTCCCACCAGCGAGTTGCTGAAATATCTTCTTTATCAATCAATGATGAAATGTCATTATTATAATTCTCTGGAATTTTTATGTTTTTTATCGGGTTAATTTTTCGAGGAGCCATAGAACAAGCAGAAAATAGAAGAATAAATAGTAACAGAATTAGATAATTTTGATTTAAGAAGTGATTTGTTTTTTGTTTGTTGAAGTCGGTTAAGACACACCTCCCGGCTGAAGCCGTACTCCTCTCAAGAGGAGATTTTCTCCCCTTACGAAGGGGAGTTAGAGTGGTTATTTTTTTCTCTGTGCTCTCTGTGTTCTCTGTGGTAAATTTTTTTCTTTCTCTATCTTTGATGGATTTAAATATACTACGCTTCATTATTCACCACCTTTTTAGATGATTTTCTCTCGGCAATTTTCTTAAAATCATCCATAATTAGCACACTTGTGGGAACAAAAATCAAAGTGATTGCTGTAGCAAAAATTATCCCAAAACCAAGGCTGATTGCCATCGGAACCAGAAATCTGGCTTGCAGACTTTTTTCTAATATCATCGGCATCAAACCGAGAAAAGTAGTGAGTGAAGTGAGCATAATCGGACGAAATCTTCTTTGAGCAGCAGAAATTACGGAATCATATATTGATAAACCATTTTTACGATTTTGCACATTCACAAAATCAACCAAAACAAGTGAATCATTTACAACCACTCCCGATAAAGCTACAATTCCCAAAGCACTCACAAATGAAAGCGTGTAACCCATAATCAGATGACCAATGATTGCTCCCACAATTCCAAAGGGAATTGCCGTCATCACAATTATCGGCTGAGAATAAGATTTGAAGGGAATTGCCAAAAGTAAATAGATAATGAAAAGTGCAATAATAAAACCTTTTGCCAGCGAAATCATAGAACGCTTCTGCTCTTTTTGTGCTCCACCTTTGGATAAACTTACACTTGAAAAATTTTCTTTGAGTTCTTTCTTGATTTTCATCATCAAATCTTGATTAATATCATTCGCATTGGCAACATCTTCATCAACATCAGCAATAATGGAAATGATACGTGCTCTGTTTAATCTGCTAATTGCAGAATATCCTCTGCCAAATTCAACTTCGGCGACATCAGTGAAAGGTATTTCAGTTCCGGTCATTGTTCGAATCATCATATTCTCAATATCACCGAGTGAATTTTTCTCTTCTTTGGGGTAACGAACCACAATTTTCACTTCGTCACGTCCACGTTGGATTCTCATAACTTCATCACCATAAAACCCTTGGCGAACCTGTTTTGCCAAATCAAATAGAGTAAGTCCGAGAGAATTTGCTTCCGGTTTCAGTTTGAATTTCAGTTCATATTTTCCCTCTTCAAGGTCATCTTTGATATCGCTTACACCGCTATAACTTGAAAGATTTTGCTTAACCCAATTCACCGCTTGATTCAATTCTTGCGTATTTGCTGAAGAAAGCTGAAATTCTATATCATTTCCGGCGTGCATTAAAGAACTGACGAAATTCAGAGATTTAATTCCGGTGATTTCTCCGGTTTTTTCACGCCAGCGATTCATCATTTCAGTAGTAGAAAATTTTCTATCATCAGAAGAAACAAGTTCAATATTTATCTCGGCAATTGCGGGATTTATCACAGAGCCACCACCGAGCGGTCCTCTTCTCAAACCCGGTTGTTCACCTACAATTGAAAATACGTGTTCATAAACTTTATTGTTTTCCGTTCTATCAATAAATTCTTTTTCAATATTAGCAGCAGCATCTTCAATATATTTTATCACTTCCAAAGTTTGCTCAAAAGATGTTCCGGTAGGCATTTGTAAACGTGCATACATATTTTCTGCTTCTACGGATGGCATAAAAGTGAAATTTATGAAACCACCTCTGAACATTCCGACGCAAAACAGCAGTATCAAAATACTTACGGCAATTGTAGTATATCTATTTTTCAAACATTTCTTTAGAAAAGGTGTAAATTTTTGTTCTATGAATATCCAAAGATGCTTATCCATTTTCTGGCTTTTTTCCCCAAAGAATTTTACGAATTTATTTGTTTTATCCATTGGCTTGAGATGAGATAAGTGCGATGGCAAAATCATCAAGGATTCGTATAATGAGAAGGCTAATACGGAAATTACCACTGTGGGAATCACAGCCATAATTTTTCCCATCAATCCATCTACGAAGGCGAGTGGAGCAAAAGCTGCGACAGTGGTAAGCACAGCATAAATTACCGGAGTTGAGACGTTAAAAGTTCCTGTTTTTGCAGCCTTAATTGAATTGAATCCCTTGTTCCTAAAGGTCATAATATTTTCGGAAACGACAATTGCATCATCCACCACGATTCCAAGTACAATTATGAATCCAAAAAGTGAAATCATATTGATGGAAGTTCCGGTAAGTTTCATCACCGCAAAGCTTCCCAAAAAGGAGATGACAATTCCTATACTAACCCACAATGAAAGCCTTATATCAAGAAATAAAGTGAGTGAAACAATTACCAGAATCAATCCTATCAAGGCATTCCGAGTTAGAAGGTCAATCCTGCTTTTTAGGAGAAGAGACATATCTTGCCAATATGAGATGTTCACACCTGTCGGCATTGATTTTTCCTTTTCTTTTATATATTTTTTTACAGCTTCGGCGACATCAATTGCACCTTCGTCACCTGTTCTGTAAACGGTAATTAACTTTGCCGGTTTGGAATCGAATTGTGAGTACAAATCAGAATCCTCAAAGCCATCTTTGACTACAGCAATATCTTTGATTTTTACCGTATTCCCGAGTGGAGTTGTTTTGATGATTATATCTTCATAATCTTCTTTAGAAAGTCCCAGAGCTTTTGTTCTGAGAAGAATATCACCGTTTTTCGTGAGCAATTTTCCACCCGGAAGATCCATACTTCCACGTTTGATTGCTGCCGAAATTTGCTCAATTTGCAATCCGTATTCACTCAATTTATTTTTGGAAACCTCAATCACCAGTTCATAATTTTTTACACCGCTCATTCCAACTTGACTTATCTGCGGTAGTTCCAAAAGTTCATCTTTGATTTGTTCCGTAATTTTTGTATGAGTATATTCATCAATATTTCCTGAAATCGCCAGTTGAATAACTTCTGATTTTTGGGTAGGAATTTTTACAACAGGCTTTTCAGCGTTTTCGGGAAGAGTCGTCAATCTGTCTATTTCGGTTTGAATACGGTCTTTTATCAAATTAACATCGCCACCATATTCAATCTCCACATTTACAATTCCAATTCCTTCGGAAGCAATTCCACTGAGCTCACGAACTCCATCAATTCCGGAAATAGCCTCTTCTACTCTTTGAACTACAGAACTCTCAATTTCATCAGGAGAAGCTCCTCGATAAATTATTTCGATAGTAACTTGCTCAATTTCTACCTCAGGGAAAATTTCCTGTTTGAGGGTTGTCATTGAAAATAAGCCGATAAAAATAATCATCAGCATTATCAGGTTTGAAGTTACGTGGTTATCCACCATCCAAGATATTATATTTTTCATTTATTTAGTCTCCTTCAAAATCAAAATTCCGTTAAACCTCATCCCCTAATCCCTTCTCCCGCAAGGAGAAGGGGAACTTCCTCTTCTTGCAGGAGAGGATTGAGGTGAGGTTTAATTATTTAATAATTCATAATTTATTATCTAACATTTCCCACTACATTTTTGAATTTTCAAACTCTCCCTCAATTCCCTCTCTTTATCTAAAGCGAGGGATGACTTCACTCTTTATTCTTCCTGCTTTGTCGAGTAGGCATAATATACATCCTTTCATTTAGGTTTTGTTTATTTTCCCTGTTTCTCTTCCCTTTCGGTATGAAGAGTGTCACAATATTTAAACCTT